>JARUKZ010000031.1 GCA_029688955.1 Chitinispirillales bacterium ANBcel5
ACGTTTAATTGAGAGACATGGATACAATTCAATAATCAATTTCACTTTGTGAAATCATAGCCATACTGACACCTTTTTTAACAGCTATTGTGACATTTTGCTATAGACAGCTGTACATAAAACTTATGGGAATTATTCAACTCCTAAACGCTAAACCCTTCCCCGAAAGCCAGAAACTTACTGTTTTTGCGGTCAGTGCGCAGAAATCACCTATTGGTTTCATAAAAACGTTACGGTATTATATTCATTATATCTCAAGGCAATAAAACTGGTAATGTAATCCAATCGGCCTTAAAAAAAACGGTCCAAAACTATCCGTCTATTACCACTAGGAAAACATCTATAGTAAACCAGCAAGGTTCTCCATTTCAGCATAGAATTTCCCTCCTATGCTGATAATGCATTGAGCACCCATTCACCCCTGTTTTGCATTTGGATGATTGAATGTACCTGAGGACTCTTACATTGAATCTATTCAGTGTATTAGGCGTGCCTCTTCATTCCTATATACCTACTTAATTCCGTAAGGGATAGGTGAGTACATACTGAATTCAATCACCAATACACTAAACCATGGTACAGCACACAAAACAGCCTAAATAATAATGAAACAGTAAAAATGGTCGTGCTTTCATACTTAAATCTCTTTAATATTGACCCCTAATCACTTTTATCATATACTCTTTAAATTAGTATACCTTTTCTTCTAATGAACACTTTTTAAGGTCTTTCCTGTGGTTTGTATCGTACTTATCTGCGGTAATAATAAAGAAAAACAGATCCTTAAGCTCGCCCTTGAGCAGCGCGGTATAAAAGTTTTACTTGCCGAGCCAGTATACAAGAACTATCTCACGATCATTCAGTACCTGCCGGACCTGGTACTGCTTGAATTGCCACGACAGGCTCACGAGCAGCTCCATTTCTGTGGGTTAATCAAAGGCCATAAAAAAACTAAATCTATACCCATTATTGGTTACGGAATTAGACTCAGTGAAATAGAAAAACGCTCATTATCACAACTCGGTATCTGCACCTATCTTCAAAGACCGCTGAAATTTTCAGCCTTAGTTAATGTGATAGATCAATTTTTGAAAGCATCAAATAAAAAGATAGAAAAAGATCCCAAGCCAAATAGTAAACAAAACGACCTTAACAAGTTACTGTGTTCTGATATACCTGGTACTCAAAAAATCGAAATTATGTCAGATCATGTTTCTTCGTTAATGGCTTTTCCCTTCACTGTTGCACGGGTACTGCACCTGACTCAGGACGACAGAACTGGAGCTGCACATTTGGCAAAAGCGATTACAGCAGACCCTGTGATTGCCACCCATATCTTAAAGTTATCCAATTCTGTTTTTTTCGCAAGCTCGTCCAGACGGATAACTTCAATAAAAGATTCTATCGTAAGAATCGGGTTCAATGAGACCAAGAAGATTGTGATGAGTATGACGGTGATCAATTTGTTAGATAAAAACCGTAAATCTTTTGGTTTTAGTAGAATCGCGTTCTGGAATCATTCGCTGTCTGTTGCTGTTATTTCTGAAGCATTAGCTCGTCAAATATCAAACATCAATACAGAGGAGGCATTTTTAGCGGGTTTACTACATGACTTTGGAATAATTATATATGATGAATTCTTTCCCGATATTTTCGACACAGTTCTTCAGAAAACGGTAAATGAAGGCAGTAGCTTTATTCAATGCGAAAAAACCGAGATGGGAATAACACATAACGACCTTATTGCTGCTCTGTTTCCTAAATGGAAATTACCTCAACCTGTTACCGATGTTATTGTTATGCAGGATAAAATTCAGGATATAAAACCAGAAAGCCTTAGTAAAAATGATAGTAAATTTGCTTTTTGTGTTGGCTTAAGTAACCTGCTGGCCAAAAGTTTAATAACCGGTAAAGAATGTGATGAGTATATATACGCGGTTTCTAAAGAACATTTTTTGAAAGCAGGAATAAGGGCTGGGATTACAAATCAATTTATTGAACACGTTACCAATCAAATTGTATCGTTTAAAAGGATGCTTAAGCTTGATGAAGAAGAACAGACAAAGCTTCATGCTTCAGGTCATCAAATTGGTATCGTAAATTTTAAAAGGGACATGTTCATAGCACCGAGTATTTATCTCAGTAAGCATGGTTGGGGAGTAGAAATTGTTAGTCCAACTCAAAACACGGCTGAGTTAGATAATAAATTTGACTGTCTCATACTTTGGGGTGGTGATACAGTTAGCGTTCAAGATATTGACACTTATTCTAAAATCATTGGTCATGGATCAGAAGATACCAGGTACTATTTTTCACCACTCCTGGTCGTCACTTCTAATACTAATGATTTTACTGAATCGGAACAATTAGCAGTTATGAATGAAAACTTTGATCTTAGAATTTTCATTCTTACTCTGGAAAAGTTAATATCAAAAAAAGATGATAGAAAACCGGATGTTAAATGAGTTCTCCGACTACTCTGTTGGAAACTATTCTCCCCTTATCTGTAAGGCACCAGTATCGGTTTAAACTATATATCAAAAGTCCGTCAGAAACAAATTTTTCCAACTTAGCCTTTCTGACATCGTTATAAAAATCCTGCCCGGTCAGTTCTAAATATCTCTTCTCATCTAATCCGATATTTTTCCTTAAACCAAGATATATAAGTTCTGTTGAGAGTTCCTTTTTACAAATTTCTTCCTGGTATTCAATTGCTGGTTTACCAGAGTCGATAGAGTTAAGGTAACCTGTTATATCTTCAATGTTTGCCCACCGGTTTGGGTGAATGTATGAGTGTGCCGAACATCCTAAACCAATATAAGGCTTATGGTCCCAGTATGCAAGATTATGACAGGATTGGTATCCTGATAAAGAGTAGTTAGATATCTCGTATTGCTGAAAGTTAAAATCGTTACATACATTTGAAACAAGACTATGCATCTCTATCAAGACCTTTTCCTCTGGAAGAGGTAAAAATTTCCTATGCCTACCAAAAGGAGTATTTTCATTAATAGTTAGTTCATATGCGGAAAGGTGCTTAACTTTAGAATTTTCAAGAATCAAAGCTAGACTATCTTTTAATGAATCAATTCCTTGACCTGGAAGTCCGAAAATAACATCCACCCCAATTGACTTAAATATATTTAGCGTGCAATTATTTAAGACTTCAGAAGCCTTTTTAGCACTATGGGTCCGCCCACAAATACTAAGTTCCCGTTCATTAAGGGACTGGACGCCAAAAGTAAGACGATTAACGCCATTTTCAGCCCACAGGTAAGCCTTTTCTTCACAGAATGTCTCAGGATTAACTTCCACAGTCCACTCTTTGAGTGAACTCAAGTCTAATTTTGAAAAAAGTCTCTCCTTAAGGAAGATCCAATCATTTTTTCCAAGCAAGGAAGGTGTACCGCCGCCCATAAAAATGGTCGTAATTTTTGGCTCCGACGGCAGGGTTTTCTTTATTAATTCCCATTCCCTGACTAAGGCACTTGTATACCTCTGTGCCAGTTCCGTATTAAAGGGAACAGAGTAGAAATCACAGTAGCGGCATTTTTTTAAACAAAAGGGGATGTGTATATAAAGGGAAAGAGTATTAGTATAACAATTCATTGATTTATAACTTCAGGAACCTTTCAAACTTCTGATCGTCTTCATAACCTCTCTCATCTTAACAGGATTTTTCACACCTGGGCTGATCTCAACTCCACTGTTTACATCTACTGCATAAGGTTCTACTGCCAAGACTGCTTCCGCGATATTTGATGGACCAAGTCCTCCTGCGAGAATAACATTTTGGTAACAATTGCATGCATTCTTTGCAATAGACCAATCAAATGTTTTACCACTACCACCATGACACTCCGGATCCCAGGTATCTAAAAGAAAAGCGCTCACATCGTAATTACTCAACGGTGTTACATCGGAATCCGGCTGTACGGAAAAACTTTTGATTACAGGTACAGTGCATAAAGAGTTACAATATTCGGGAGTTTCGGAACCGTGAAGTTGAACTGCATCAATCCCGAATTCTTTTACAATACGACGTACTGTATCGATTTCTTCATTAACAAATACTCCAACTTTGGATATAAACGGGGGAAGTTGTTTTATTATTTTCAATGCCTGAGCAGGATGAACATAACGTGGGCTGGATGGATAAAATATAAAGCCAAGGGCGTTAGCTCCAAGGTTAACCGCAATTTTTGCATCTTCATACCTTGTTATTCCACAAAACTTTACTTTTATATTCATCGTTAAGCTCCTGGATTAAGAGATAGTTTTCTTATCATTGATGCCGGATCATTACTTCTCATAAGAGTTTCTCCCACCAATAATCCGTTTACACCGGCGCTACGTAGAGTAACAGATTCATCAACGGTACTGATTCCGCTCTCAGATATAACTGTTACCTCCGAAGGGATATGCTTAATCAGCCTGAGTGTAACATCAATATCCACATTGAAAGTTGTAAGATCTCTGTTGTTTATTCCAAGGAGTGATGGATCAAGTTTCATAGCTCTTTCCAATTCAGGTAACGTATGAATCTCAATCAATTGCTCCATTCTCAAATCAGAAGCTGCCTGGTAAAGATCAAACAATTGGTGATCATCCAACGCTGCAACAATTAGTAGAATCGCATCTGCATCCAAAGCAGCACTTTGCTCAACCTGCAAGGTATCAATAATAAAATCTTTTCTTAGAACCGGTAGATTTACACTTTCTCTTACATCAACTAAATACTTCCAATGTCCCTGAAAAAATTTAGAATCTGTTAAGACAGATATGGCATCTGCTCCACCTTGCTTATAGATTGAAGCAATATTTACCGGATCAAAGTTTTCACATATTACCCCTTTAGACGGTGATGCCTTTTTTACCTCAGAAATAATAGAGAGGCGGTCTTTATTTCTGAGTCCACCCGAAAAACTACGGGGCTCTGATGTACGTCCACCAAACCGACTACGCATATCTCTTAGAGAATGGACTTCTCGTTTTTTCTCTGCAAGAATTCGTTTTAACACTTCATTCATATTACTTCTGCTCTTTTTGAGATTTCTAATCCTGCAAGCGTTAAAAAGTTCCCAAGTAATGTTTTTCCATGCTCAGTAAGGATCGACTCAGGATGATATTGCACACCAAATATTGGATACGTCTTATGCTCGAATCCCATTATGATGCCATCTTCTGTACTACTCACAATGTTAAGACAATCAGGACAGCTCTTCTTTTCAACTATAAGGCTATGATATCTGGTAGCGGTAAAAGGTGAAGGTATTCCGGCATAAATGCCTCTTTGGTTATGAAAGACCGATGAGACCTTTCCATGCATAAGATAAGGTGCTCTGATTACTTTTCCACCAAATGCATAGCCAATTGATTGGTGCCCAAGACAGACACCCAAAACAGGGACTTTTTTTCCAAGCTCTTTTATTACGTCAACCGAAACGCCAGCTTCTTTTGGAGTACATGGCCCAGGGGAGATAACTATTGCAGAAGGCCCCATCTCCTTTATTTCATCAACATCTATGGAATCATTTCTGTGGATTGAAATCGGCCCGTTATATAACTCACCAAAATACTGCACCAAATTATATGTAAAAGAATCATAGTTATCTATTATAGTCAGCATTTCTGCTCCGCTTTCTTAGTATCGCATTTAGTAGAATCACTTCCGGCAATTTCAGCTGCTCTTTTTATTGATGAAAAAAGTGCGGATGCTTTATCTACCGTTTCCTGGTATTCTTTTTGGGGCACAGAGTCTGCAACGATTCCAGCACCAGCCTGAATATATGCTTTACCATTGTGATAAAGTATTGTGCGGATTACAATGCAGGTATCCATATTACCGTTAAAGTCAATATAACCAAGAGCTCCCCCATACAAACCTCTTTTTACGTTTTCCAGCTCATCAATAATTTCCATAGCTCTTATTTTGGGTGCCCCCGAAAGTGTACCTGCAGGAAAACATGAAAAAAGAGCATCAAATGCGTCACAACCGTTCTTTAACTCACCCGACACATTGGTGACTAAATGAATCACATGTGAATACTTTTCTATGTGCATCATATCATCAATTTTTAATGTGCCGTAGTTACTTACTCGCCCCACATCGTTTCTACCTAAGTCTACGAGCATAACATGCTCTGCAATCTCTTTAGGATCACTCTTTAAATCTTTTATCAGCTCTTCATCCCTGGCTTCACTTTCACCTCGCCTGCGGGTACCGGCTATTGGCCTTGTTTCAACCTTACCATCCTCAACTCGCACAAGCATCTCCGGTGAAGCACCGATTACTGAAGTATCATCGAGATTAAGATAGTACATGTAAGGCGAAGGATTAACAACCCTTAAAATTCTATAAAGATCAAACGGCTTTGCTTCTACTTCTACAGAAAATCGTTGCGAAAGCACAACCTGAAAAATATCGCCAGCCCTTATATACTCCCTGCACTTCTCTACTGCATCTTCGTATTCTTCTTTAAGTACATTAGATTTAATATCACCGGATTTGCCAATTATAATTGATGAATCCACGGTTCCGTTTATTAAACGCTGTTCCATTTTTTCTATGGACAGAATAGCGTTTTCGTATTCGCGTTTTATATCTGAGCAATTGTTTTCAAGAACGATATTACTTATTAAAAGAAGTCGGTTCTCCCTGTTATCGAATGCAACAATATCCCTGTAAAACCCAAAAAAGATATCGTAAAGCGGATCTTTTTTGTCATTTTTGTCCGGTATATTTTCCTTAAAACGGATTGAATCATAGGCAAAATATCCTACAGCTCCTCCCGAAAATCTTGGAATAGCACCTGATGCAGTTACCTTATATTCTGCAAAATGCTTACGTAATGCTGTTACCGGATCACCATTGCCAGTTTCCCGCTTTGTGCTCGATTCATAAACCCAGTTTTCCCCTGAAGCACTGAAGGTAGCAAAGGGATTTCCACCAAGAAATGAATACCGTGCAACGGTATCCCCTCCACTTACACTCTCAAGAAGGAAACTATATTTATCGCTGCTGAACAGTTTCAACCATGTTGATACCGGAGTCTCTGTATCGGCAAGTATAGTTTTGCAAATCGGGATGACATTAGCACCACAAGACGCTTTCTTCACCTCTTCAAAAGTCGGATAGATCACTTTTGCCTTTCGATTTTTTTTTCACCTGAACAAACTCAGTTTAACCCGTGTATCATTACGGGGTACTACAGTTAATCTTTAAAACCAAATAGAGTTTTACGACTACTGCTGCATGAACATAATGCAGCAGTAGTTTTTTCATTCACCTATGATTTTTACAAGTACCCTTTTTGAACGCCGACCATCAAATTCACCATAGAAAATCTGCTCCCAGGGCCCAAAATCAAGCTTACCATTACTAACAGCTACCACAACTTCTCGACCCATAACCTGGCGCTTAAGATGTCCATCAGCATTATCCTCTGCACCATTATGACGATACTGTGATATAGGTTCGTGCGGAGCAAGGTTTTCAAGCCAATCGTCAAAGTCTGCGATGAGACCACTTTCATCATCATTTATATACACGCTTGCAGTAATATGCATTGCATTTACCAGGCACAACCCCTCTTTTATTCCACTTTCTAACAGTGCTTTTTGCACATCGGGAGTAATATTTAAGTAATCCCGTCTATGGGGAGTTTTAAACGTGAGCTCTTTTCTAAATGATTTCATACACCCATATCCTTTGTTCTTTGCGCAAGAGCTTCGCGCTGTTTCTCAAATCCTGCTTTACCCAGAAGAGCAAACATGTTCTTTTTATATGCTTCAACACCAGGTTGATCGAAAGGATTTACCCTTAGAATATAGCCGGATAGTGCAACCGCTTTTTCAAAAAAATAGAACAGCTGACCAAGTGTTTGCTCACTTCTATCCTCAAGCATTAATGTGGAAACAGGAACACCACCATCTAAATGGGCAAGCAGTGTCCCCTGGTACGCTTTATTGTTTATATCCTCGAATGTCTTACCCGCGAGATAATTCAATCCATCACTGTCATCATCAAAAGCCGGTACACAAATAGACGAACGAGTATTTTTGATAAGCATAAAAGTCTCAAATACCGACCTTACTCCCTCCTGCATCCACTGACCCAGAGAGTGAAGGTCAGTTGTATAATCAAGTCCGGCAGGAAATATTCCGGTACCATCTTTACCTTCACTTTCGCCTGCAAGCTGCTTCCACCATTCGTTAATGAAGTGTAGTTGCGGTTGAAATGTTGCCATTACCTCTGTTGTGTAACCTCGCCTGAACAGAATATTTCGCATCGCAGCATAACGCCCAGCGATATTGCTCTGAATATCCCTTCCCTTAAAAAGGTCGTACCCCTGAGAAGCCCCCTCCATCAATTTTTTAATGTCTATTCCTGCAACTGCAATAGGAAACAATCCCACAGGTGTAAGCACAGAAAATCTACCACCCACGTCTCCGGGGATCTCAAAAGCAGAATATCCTTCTTCATTTGCAAGTTTACGTAAAGCGCCTTTTGAAGGATCTGTAGTCGCAATGATACGGCTCGCAGCTTCCTTTCTGCCATAACGCTGTTCCATCCAGTGACGTATCACTCTAAAAGCAATACCCGGTTCGGTGGTTGTACCACTTTTTGAGATGACATTGACCGCTACTTCTTTATCTTTTAGCGACTCAAGAAGGTCTGAAAGATAATCGGAGTTAATAGTATGACCAGCAAAAATAATCTGAGGCTTGCGCATCTGCTCAAAAGATGGTGAGAGATATTCTATTGCAGCCTTTGCACCCAGATAGGATCCACCGATACCGACACAAATAAGAACATCGGCTTTTGAACGAATCTGCTCTGCCTTTTCGCTTATTTGCTTAAGAGTCGCTGGGTCTATAGCTTTGGGTAATTCAAGCCAGCCAAGGAAATCATTACCAGGACCTGATTTGTTCTCAAGCATTTTCTGTGCAGATTCAACAGCTGGATTATAGTGTTCAAGTTCATCACTGGAAACAAAATCTGACATAAACCGATCATCAAACCATACCTTCTGCATTTTGAATCTCCTGTATTTATTTTAGATAGTAACTGTTAAACCTGCATTAGTAAAAGGTAATTTTGATTAAGGATAACTTTGTACCTTATCACCATCCTTTGAAACCGGACGTGAAAGAGACATCATCATTGCCCCACCTTTAAATAGGGTAACCATCCCGGTCGACTCTGAGATTGTAATCGCAAGACAGTTGGTGCAAGCAGTTATTCCTGCTGCAGCGATATGACGCGCTCCAAGACCACCGGGTAAAAGTTCAACTTCCTTTATTGGCTGAGGCCTTAAGTAACTGCCGGCCGACAGCACAATTCCGTCCCCGGTAACAATAAACGCCCCATCAATGCTTGCAAACTCCTTTATAGTCTCTGCCAATCCCGGATCCATTATATTTCGTTCTGCTTCACTGTATCCACGAAATGGATTGATTATTAATTGCCTTACATACGCATTCACCGAATTGGTATCCCCAAGTACAAAAATTGTACCCGCTGGTTTACCTTCTCTCCCTTCAACAGCAATTTCTCCCGCAAGCCCAATCACCCGTTCCAAAACCTCGGGTTTTACGTCAGGTGGCAAAAGGTCTTGTGAGTTAAGAAAGAAAAAATCATACTCAAGCGCCACATCAATCGCTACAATGGTATCAAACTGGTTATTTTTGCTGTTGCCAGATACACAAACAATTTTATCCTCCTTAGTTAAGAGGTTTCGGGAAAGTGCAAGGAGAATACCTATTTTTATCTGCCCGGTACGCGATGCGGGAATCGGTGGCGCCTGAACTACGCCTATAATACGTTTATCTTTTGTGGGATCAAACCTTGTTTTGTTATTCGTAACAATAATGATACGATTTTTACTTCTCGTTTGTTCGAGAAAATCATTCTCTTTTACACAATCTGCAAATATCATTATTGCCGAAGATTTTGTTTCTCTGGCAAGGACCATCGCTGAGGAAAGAACCGGTCCAGCTGGCTTTTTTGCTGGGCGAGAAGGTTTTTCATCAACTCCACCCTTTTTAAGAGCAAGCACCACAGCTCTCATATCCACAGGGGTTTCACTTTTAATTATAAGATCTCTGATTTCGCTGGATTTAAAAAAGGTAGCCAACTCAGAAAGTATCTGTACCTGCCTGTTTGTATCCGCATCCTCCCGAGCCACCAAAAGAACCACTATCTGTGCTAAAGCATTGCGGGCGGCATCATAGGGTATTCCAGCAGAACTTTTGCCTACTGCAATTGCAAACTCCTGCTTAATGGGAGCCCTTGTCTGCGGAAGCGCAAGCCCATGACCGATAAACGTTGAAGAGCTTTCTTCCCTCTTAAGCATCTCATCTATCACTGCTTTTTGTCTGCGAACATCAGCTGCTTTACATACTCCAAGAGCAAGTTCCCTAAGCGCCTCTGTTTTATCGGTAGATTTTAGTTCTATTACGGTTGGTATAACTAAATAATCTTCAAATGACATCTATCTTCTTCTCCTCACGGCAGAGATTAAGCGCAGATGAATAGTAATTTATAAGATCTGACCTTACTACCTTTATACCACTGGATGTCCTTTTTATAGCTTTGAGTTTCTCTAATTGCTCAAGTCCCTTCTGTACCAATACTTTGCATGAAACCGATTCTACTGACCTAACATTTAACCCCTTACTCTTTGCCTCATCCCTGGCGAATGAAACCTTCTTTTCACACTCTTCATTACTAAACAGATCTGCCCCATTATCATTTATAGCTCTCGATACAACATGAACTGGAAGAATTCTGTAAAGAGATAAAAAGGTATCGTGAACCTGAGCACTAAGTTGATCCAGTGACTGGCGATGAGCAAAAAACTCGTCCCTTGTTTTTGTATTTCTGTTTTTCTCTATATCCAAACGTTCCCGAACAGAAAAGGGTTCCCCGTAATCACAGTAGATCGCTCCATATTTACGTTTGAATATCTTGTAAAAAAATACCGGAAAAAACGCCATAACATCTGCGCCAAAATAAAAAATGTTGCCTAAAAGACGCTTAAAAACAGGGGTGTTTTTCTTACGATACTTCTTTGCTTTAAGTAATAAAGAAAACCACGGTACATCTGGGGCCCGCTCATAGGAAACTGACATGGGTAAAATAGTTATATCTTTATCTGGATATCTGGCCTGAAGAATAATAGCAGCATTTAGTATCCCCCCCCGTATCGGAAGCATCTCACCACTGTAACTTCTCCCACCTTCAGGAAACACAAGCACCGTATCTCCATTTTGCATCATCTCCACAACATCATTGCAGAGATTGCGTACATAGTTACGCTCAAACCCATTACTCCTGGATACGGTAAAAGCACCAAAATTCCTGAACTTCGGGCCTATCCAGGGTAACTTTGTAAGATTATCACCCGCAGCAAACCTAAGATTTCTAAACCCTTTAAAATAAAGGATCTTACCAGCTAAAAAGTAATCCACATGACTGCGATGCGTACTAACCACCATTACAGGGTTTTTTTGAACCTGTTCACCATCAACCGCTGGCCCATCAATCTCCACAGAGGTAAAAACAGATTTGAAAAAGTGAGCTACACCCTCACTGACCTGAGCAACCGACTCGTGATATGATTTCATATTTTAAGATTATTTCCAAATTGAATGATTTCTTTTAGCTTAGAATACAATTGTAAGTATATTGTGCACAAAGATCCTATAGTATAGTATGTTAGAAAATAGGATTTGAAGTCATAAATCAAAAGTATTTTCTTTTACCCCATTGGCAGTGAACAAAAAAATGGTGTGGAATTTAAAGAAAGGCGGCTATGAATAGCTTGGAAAGTTAGGAGAAGTAGATAAAAGAAGCGAATACCCTACACCAGGTATCCACTTCAAAACTTAAACAATCAGGCTACATCAGCTTCTGATTTGGTTTCTTTATTGCTACCTGCATGATCATATTCAAAACTCTCGCCATCTTTCTTCATTTCGTCGATCAGATCTTCCCGACCAATCTGCTGAAGGTGACGAACTCGTTTATACTCGTTACGATGCTCCGGACAATACTTGGGATAGATATACTGCCTGGGGTATATTTTAACTTCAAACTGATGATCACAACCTTCAAGGGCACAGTTCATAACCATAGTTACTACTTCTGTATAGTTATGTTTGAAGGTCTGATTTTTGATATTGACGTCTTCGGGTTTTGTGCGCTTGCGTATCCTATAGCGATCCTGACGATGCTCAGGGCAGTATTTTGAGATATGAATCCCAAAAAATATTTTTCCGCATCCTGGATACTGACACTTTTTCTCCCGTAGTTTCTGACGCCGCCTCGATTTTGGTAACTGCATATTGAGAAGTCCTCCGACTGGGAAAATAGAAGAAAGGAATAGAGCTATCTTTTTTTAATTTTTATCTTGACCTTGATAGGCATATAATATATCGAGAAATGGGTAAAAAAGCAATCTATTTATATTCTTTTAATATCTGAAGATCACACAAAAAAAGCACTGACCACTCGCATACTGCTTTATATCAAACACTTACAATTTGACATTGACATCTCCTGTACACAAAATTATTTTTGCGAACGTTTACTTCCTGTGCTACCGAATGGTCAACCATACAATTATCTTACCCTTTTTCTCTCTACTGCATACCTTCAGGTGTAGCACTCATGTATTTTACCTTAAATGTGATTCAGACACACTGAAGAGTGTAAATACACTGAGAGACACAATTTTCAGTAATCTATTACGGATACCTGAAGCGAAATATTGAAGCAATACATACTTCAGATCCCATTTTTGATGTATCCCTCCCATGGAGCAGAAAATGAAACTGACCCCCAAAGATGAAAAAGTCATTAAAGGGCCACCTTTTCTGGATCGGACCTGGGTCGAATCCTGCGGTCTACTTAAAGGTGATCACAGCAACAAAACTACTGTTGATCTTTCCCAAACCAGAAAAATCGATTCTTCCGGTATCTGCTTTCTTCGCCTGTTACACTCTCTTCATACCCTCAGTGGCGGAAAATTGGTACTCAAAAACGCCCCGCCCAATATTGTAAAAGAGCTCAATTCTAGCCCTGAAAAGAGCCATAATCCTACGCCAGCTCCAAAACCTGGGTACTTTTACTCTGTTGGGGATAGATTTATCAAAAGCTACCAGTCTTGTTTAAAGGCTCTCTCTGTACTGGTTGAGATGCTCTATTGGGGTACTATTGGAACCATCAAGCGTAGAGATATAAAAAAAGGAGCTCTTGGAGAGCAGATGTACCAATTAGGCTTTAAAGCCCTGGGAATCATTACACTTTTATCATTTCTTGTGGGGGTAGTACTGGCACTCCAAACTGCAATGCAGCTTAAAAATTTCGGTGCAGGAGTATTTCTGGCCCCACTAATCGGTATTACTATGGTAAGAGAAATGGGACCTCTACTTACAGCTATTATTCTGGCAGGACGAACAGGAAGTGCAACAACTGCAGAAATTGCCACTATGGGTGTTGGAGAAGAACTCGAAGCCCTTCAAACAATGGGAATCAATCCGGTACAGTTTGTAGTAGTTCCAAAGTTTTGGGCCATAACAATCACAATGCCTCTGCTTTCTGCCCTGGCAACCGCTGCTGGAATATTTGGGGGTTATTTAATAGGTCTTGTATATCTTGATATTACCTCAGCCCTTTTCTGGAGCGAACTGCTTAAACATTTGCACTTTAGAGATGTATTGGCAGGAGTCTCAAAGTCATTCGTTTTCGCTTGGCTAATTATATGGATCGGTGCCTATTATGGTTTCAAAGTTAAGGGTGGTGCAGAAGCTGTGGGGAAAGAAACAACCGCAAGCGTTGTGGCAGGAATATTCGTAATAGTAGTAACTGATGCAATTTTTTCGTTTATTATTTAAAACACATATACGCCCAACTGTTTTTTGCTATAGCACTATAGGTCAAAAACCCAAAATTTAGGGGGATGCTTACTACATTTGTTTATACTTTATTCCTTGTACATTAGTTTACCCTACCCAACTCTCCCGATAACCAAATACACACGGTGTGCTTGAGACCCCAACCATCCCAAGCCACCGGTCTGCCTTCTCACCTTTGAACTTCAAGGCTCTGCAATTGCACTTACGCCTACCCCAATATTGTTGTTTTGAGTTCCAGTAACCCATTTTCTGATGGTGTCACGAAGCCCCAACTCCTAAAATACTCACAGGAACCGTTTTAAGCAGAATTTTTAAATCCAGCCACAACGACCACTCATCTATATATCTCATATCCATTTTCATCCACTGTTCGAAGGTAATATTATCCCTCCCCGAGACCTGCCATATACAGGTAATACCTGGTTTTACTGAAAAACGTCTACGCTGCCAGTCTTCATTGAACTCATTAAAGTCACGGATAGGAAGTGGTCTTGGACCAACCAGTGACATATCCCCCTTAAGCACATTGAAAAGTTGCGGTAATTCATCTATACTAAATTTTCTTAGAATTTTCCCAACCGGAGTAACTCTGGGGTCCATTTTAATCTTGAAGGCGGCTCCATCTTTGCGCTCATTTAAATGAGCGATTTGTTCAAGCCTCTGCTCTGCATCTGTTACCATGGTACGAAACTTAAGAACTTCAAAAACCCTTTTGTTCATCCCTACTCTTGACTGTTTAAAGAATACAGGCCCCCGACTTGAAAACTTAATTGCTAAAGCAGCAGCTATAAATACCGGTAATAGAATTACGACTAGAAGTAAGGATGCAGCAAAATCTATCAGTGATTTTACCAATACCATCCTCCTATACATCGCTCCTGTTACTATTGTGATAAGCGGGTTGCGTTCATCTATATGTTCCACCCTTGATTTTGCTGCCTTAAGGTTAAAAAGATCAGTTGACATTCTAATTACAGTCCCCTGCTCCTCGGCTATTTTCAAAATCATGAGTATCTTCTGATAACAGGTCTTGATGGGAAGGCAGATTACCACCTCATCAACAACATTATCCCTTAGATAAGAAGAAAAATCCTCAAAGCTACACACAATTTGTGGCATACCTGTCCCAAGTGGTGTTTCCCCATGCCATTCATTATCTATAAAACCCAGGACAGAATATCCTATCTGAGGATTTTTTTCCATGTATCGTGCATATGCCAGTGCTCTTTTTCCTGTCCCGGCTATCAGTATGTAACGCAGATTTCTGCCCTTGGCCCGAAGAAAACCGAGTACAAAGCGCAGAAATATTCTAAAAGAGAAAAGAATGGTCAAACTGATCCAAAAGAATAAGTAAATAAAAGAAATGCTAACCAACTCAGTAGGTCTGAGATAGTCAATCACCGCTAATAACACCGTGCAGAAAAAAACCGCCCTGAGTAAAAGTATAAACTCATCAAATAATGATATAAACCTTTTTGAATTATAGGAGCCAAACCAAAGAAAAACTAAATGCCAAATAAGAAGAATTAAAGTTCCCAAAACTCCATTGAAAACAGATATACGAGGAGATATTACATCCGCAAGCCTTGAAATAGATACCGGTTGATTGGATATAACATCTGCAATTAATAGTGCAGTAATAAGCAGTAAGATGTCGGTGAGTTTGAAAACATCCGACAGGACTTGACGACATACAGTTTTCATAAGCACTACCTCTGATAATTTTTTACCATTCTGTTACGAAGCTATAAAATGTAAAATCAAGAATTAAAATTCATATAGAGATTAGGGGAAATTTTCAATTATCAGTCTACTATTTAAAACTTGCAATACTTACACCTAAACATCTGCTTATTTGTTATTATTATGTTCTCCATCCTGAAATCACGATTCTCCCTAAATAATTAGTCTAAATAAAGGTCTTTGCACCTACAGCTTTTATCTTAGTTCACAGTTATACATTCCTTCTTTGCCAGTTAAAGCATTTGAGCATAAGCATTATAGTACAAAAAAAATCTGATCGTATAACAACCCCCATCGCTTCAGTTATTTTACCACCAGATTTGAACGAAATAACGCCCAAAGCCCGCTTTTTTCCCCTTCTTTGTATTTTTACTTCATTTCAACTATGTTCGTACACTATTTTTAACTATTATTCATACTGTAAAAAGGAATCGGCTAAGAAAATGTCTCTATACTCATATTCTCCGGCAATCTTTAAACCAATATTGAAGGAAAAAATCTGGGGTGGACGTTCTCTTGAGAAGAAATTAAACAAGACTCTTCCGCCTTCAATTCCTATTGGTGAGTCCTGGGAGTTGAGTGGATGGGGAGACAGTCAATCGATTGCTTGTGGGGGTGAGTTCAAAGGTAAAACCTTAACAGACCTTTTCATATCAGATCCAATCTCTTTTGCCGGAAAACGCTGTCTGAAACGTTCGGGGTTTCCTCTGTTACTAAAATTTATTGATGCAACAGAGAACCTTTCTGTTCAGGTACACCCTGATAAATCTCAGGCCCAAATACATGGCTGGGGAGAAAACGGTAAAACTGAGTGTTGGTATATCATTGATGCAATGCCGGAAGCAGAGATAATTGCGGGTTTTAATCGTGATGTAACAGAAAAAGAGGTAAAACAGGCTGTTCTTAACGGTACACTACACCACCTACTCAACTATATACCGGTTAAAAAAGGGGATGTGGTTTTTATTCCGGGTGGTACGGTTCATGCAATTCTTGGCGGAGCCCTAATATATGAAGTCCAGGAAGAATCAGATATAACCCTTCGGCTTTATGACTGGAATCGAAAAGATGATGAAGGAAAGGGACGTGAACTTCACCTTGATGAGGCATTGAAGATCCTAAACCTTAAGGGTGGTAAAGTTCATATTCCTGAACCATCTGTAATTATAGATACTCCCTTTTGCAGCCGGCGTTTACGCTGTTGTTGCTCCGATTTCACCCTTGAAGAATACTCTTTTTTTTCAAAGGGTGAGATTCCTGTATTCCCCAAGGACTCTTTTGAGGCTTTAAGTGTGGTAGCAGGTTCAGCAAAGCTAAAATGGAGCGGTGGAATGATAAATATTGCACTGGGACAAACCGTTCTTCTGCCGGCAAACCTCAAAGAGGTTGGTTTGATGGGTACAGCGGGAAGTTGTGTTTTATCTGCCGCACTTTAAAATAGTCTTCAGTACCAGGCAGTTACACACTTTCAGAGAAGCAGAGGCTTTTCGCCCCCCTTATTTCCGATCGGTTACTGCCTGATATCATGAAAAAACGGCGACAGCTTTGCCCTGGAATCTGGATTTTGCATCAATTTACGAAGAGAGCGGTCTCGTATTAATCTGACCCTTTCTCTTGTGAGTTTCAGCTCTTTGCCAATCTCTTCAAGGGTAAACTGCTTAGAAAAATTCAACCCAAAATACATCCTCAATATCCGCTCTTCTCTGCTGGTGATATACTGAAGGACACTATCAAGAACAGAAGCAAGCTCTTTTCGCCCACTCTCCCCATCCTGATCCGGATCAACTCCCAGGATATCCTGAAGTGTCATCGTGCTCTCTTCTCCCAGGTTGTTACCCGGAAGCGGGGCGTCTAAAGAAACCCCATAGAGTTTATCCATTACTTCTACAATATCCTTCTCATGATCCCTAAACTCCTCCATCTCGATAGTAGCATGATAATCACCCAGATTACGATCCAAAGCCTTCTTAAACTTATTAACCAAAGCAAGCTTATTAGGGGGGATCCGTATTGTGTCAGCCTGCTCAAGCAGCGCTTTCTGTATTCCCTGACGAACCCACCATACCGCATAACTGATAAACTTAACCTTAACGTTAAGATCAAATCGTTTTGCAGCCTTGATAAGCCCCATGTTTCCTTCATTAATAAGCTCAAGAAAACTCAACCCCCGTCCACGATAGCGCCTTGCAACACTGATCACAAATCTTAAATTAGAAGTAATCAGCTCATTGGTGGCTTTGCGGTCATCCTGCTGTACGCGTCTGACCAACTCACGCTCATGCTTTTCATCAATCAAACGATATCGTCCGATATCACGAAAATACAGTGTTTCTGTTTTCATATCCATACTTAACCGATTAAACCGCCTTCCGGCTGCCGGAGTGATAAACTACTTACTATATAAAATTGGTATCTGCAACACCATAACGCAACGTTATTAAAAGTGATTTTTAGAGTTACTTTATCCATCTAGTTGTTCCTTTCAATCAAACCTTAGTTAACGCATTACGAAACAACCCAGTAACTATTTTCAAATCATGCAATTACGCCATTTTTCATCTATGCATCCCAATATCTTCATTTCCATCAACGTAGTACACTTTAAATTAACCAGCCACCCTGAAGAAACGCTCTTTTCTACTATATATAATATCTTATTATATTGACAGCTCACGCTGCGAACCCTATTTTTGATTTATGCGAACATTTACTACTATAGCCAAACTCATTTTCATCTTCGCTTTCCTATCCCTCATAGCAGCACAGGAAAGACCAGATACCTCCAATTTATCTGACAAGGTAATTGTTATCAGAATAGAGGGTACAGTTGATGCAGGGATGGCAGCTTTTATATCCAGAGCTATTAGAGAAGCTAAAGAGTACAGTAACCCATTGATTGTGTTTGAAATTGATACCTTCGGTGGGCAGGTCGATGCCGCTTTTACTATTGCAGATACTATTGCCGCTATAAACAGCACTCCCACTGTCTCCTATGTGCAAGTTCAGGCAATCTCCGCCGGAGCTCTCATTGCGCTTGCTGCCGATCAGCTCTATATGCGCAATAATACCACCATAGGGGATGTTGCACCACTTATTATGTCCAGTGAAGGGCCACAGATGCTTGGTGAAAAGTATCAATCTCCCATAAGAGCAAAGTTTCGTGCCCTTGCAAGAAGAAATAACTATCCGGAAGTGCTTACAGAAGCAATGGTTACTGAGGAGCTAACGGTTCTTGAAGTAACACTTCCAGATTCAAGCTTCTATGTCGACTCTACCGGATATGCAGATCTAAGCCCCCAAATAAGGGAACAGATTGTTTCAACCCAAACAGTGGTCAGAAAAGGTGAACTTCTCACTATGACCGATACTGAAGCAGTGGAACTTGGATTCTCGCGCAAAAGCGTGAACACTGTTGATGAGATGCTTGAGGATATGGGATACCATGAGGCCGAAATCATCAGAATTGAAGAAAGCTGGTCAGAAACTCTGGTTCGCTTTATAGGCCGCATCGCTCCAATGCTCATGATGATCGGGTTTGCTGCCCTGTATATTGAAATACGTTCACCCGGTTTTGGCCTCCCGGGTTTAATAGGTGTAATCTGCCTTGCCGCTGTTTTCCTGGGACAGTACATGGTTGGACTCGCCGATTATACAGAACTGCTCCTTTTGATACTGGGACTGGTTTTTCTCTCTTTTGAGGTATTTGTGACACCTGGTTTCGGTTTCATGGGTTTTATTGGAATACTGCTTATGATGGCAGGGATGGTTCTCTCTTTTCAGAATTTCGTGATACCAAGCCCTGAAATTCCATGGCAGCAGGATATATTAGTACGCAATATCACCATGGTGGTTGCAAGCCTGCTGGGATCGGTGGTCATTATAGTTGCGTTTTTCCGCTATCTTTTCCCTCACATAGGGATGGTAGTTAAGGGGCCTTACCTGAGCGAAACCTTAAAAGATGCACGTATCGATAACGAAGAGCTGGCCCTACCTGCTGTAGGCGAAACCGCCACGGTTGTCTCAGCCCTTCGTCCTTCAGGAAAAGTGGAGATTAATGGTGAGCCCTATGATGTTGTAACCGAAGGGGAATTTGTTGACAACGGTTCAGAAGTAGTTGTTTCAGAACTCAGGGGCTCAAGAATAGTGGTAAAACGTAAGGTATAAATATGAGAGATATCCTAATTCCTATACTAATTCAACTGCTTGGAATCATAATAATCCTTGCAGAGTTTATACTCCCATCGGCAGGAATACTCACTGTAACAGCGCTGGGGCTCTTTGCTTATTCCCTCTATCTTGTCTTTGCTAATGTTTCAACAACTGCCGGTTTTGTGCTTCTTGCAGCAGATCTAATACTTATTCCCATACTGATTATTATAGGAGTAAAATTGCTTGCCATCTCACCTGTTACTCTTAGGAGTTCTTTGGGTCAGGGTGATGGCTCAGATGCCAATGAACCTAAGTCCCCAAAAGAGCTTATAGGGGTTGAAGGGGAAACGGTTACAGATCTTAGACCTGCGGGGGTAGCAATCATTGGGAGCAAACGCTGTGATGTGGTAAGCAGAGGAGAGTTTATAGCCAAAAACTCGCCTGTAATTGTAGCTGCTACTGACGGCAACAGAATTGTAGTAAAGAAAAAACCTCAGTAAAGCAACGCTGTTCTTTATGTAATCTTCTTTCTTATAAGAACAGTACTTATCCTTGTCGGTTCTGCTTTAACTACGTAAAAATACCATTCATCTACAAAAAACTTATCTCCGGTTTCGGGTATACGCCCCAAATAATTGCTCAGTAACCCATTTAACGTTCTGGCACCCTGGGAATGTTGTGAAAGAGTAGGTGGTAACCACTCCTCCATCGACTCAATATCCTGCAATCCATCAAAAACCATTGATGCTGCAGGGATCTTGAAATGAATAGTTTCGGTGGTTTGCTGCGCCGACTGAAATATTTTTCTAAGCCCCACGGATAACGAAAACACCCCCGAATATCCCCCAAATTCATCGAGAACACAAACTTCGGTAACTTTTTTGCGAAACATAAAAGCCAACAATTGCGCCATCTCGACACTATCCGGAACCCAATGGGCACCATAGCAGTGCCGCCCCACCGGAGCATGGGGAGGCGATTTGAGAAGTGAGTGAAGCCTAACAAACCCTTTAACATGCAGTTTACTTTCAGAGTCGCTGACCAGCGCAAATGTCTGTTTTAACTCGCTCATCTCTCTAATCGCATCGCTGCACCTCTTTGTAGGCAGAAAAACAGGTATCATTGAACGGTGGGTCATAAATTTTTTTACAGCAAGCGCCCCCTGTTCAAGCATCCCCTGTATCATTTCCTGTTCGCTTGGGGTTATAGCACCACGCTTTCTAAGATTTATTATTCCCCATTTAAGCTCTTCGAAAGTAACAAATGGAGAGGGGCTTTTAAGGTGTACCCTAAATTTTTTTAGGAAAAACTGATTGAGTCGGGCAATAAAAGACAAAACAGGAGAGAGTAACCGTTTTAACCTGTGAAAATAGGGGGCGATAGAAACCGCAAGAGCTTCATTATTTCTAAGTGCATAGTTTTTTGGAATAATTTCACCAAAAACAACTATAATACCAGTTCCTGCAAAAAGGCTCACTAGAGCAGATTGTTCGCGAAAAATGAGGCTCATCCACGAATAAACGATTCCGGCAAGGGTAATATTCACAAAAGTATTACCCAGCAGAATCAAAAGTAATGTGCGCTGTCCATCAAGAAGAAGAGAGTAGACAAGGTTGTACGATCGTTTTTCATGAGTTTGGAAAGAAAGTATTCTCTCCCTGGGTATGGAAAAAAGTGCCGTTTCAGAAGCGGAAAAAAATGCAGAAAGAACGATAAACAGTGTCGTTAAAAAAAGCAGCAATATAAAGATCGACATAAGCTCTTAAACAGAGCGAATCCAATGATCCGCTCTGAAAAAAGGGGTGTTTTTTTAAAAAGGAAGATCTTCATCGGCAGAAAATTGTTCATTCACCTGAGGCTCATACTGAGGAGAAGGTGATGAATTCTGGAAGTTTTGCGACTGATTCGATCCAGATTGAGCAGATCCGGACGAACCGGAAGGAGAGTTTAAAAACTCAACAGATAGAGCCACTATTTCTGTACGATACTTCTTGTTACCATCCCGATCATCCCAGGAGCGAGTGCTGATCTTTCCCTCGATATAGCAGGACCTTCCTTTTTTTAAATACTGGTTAACAAATTCCGCCTGACGTCCCCACACAACAATATTATGCCACTCAGTGCGATCCTGTCTCTGGCCGGACTTGTCGGTCCAACGCTCAGAAGTTGCTAGTGGGAATGACGCTACCGGTTGACCTGAGGGAGTGTACTTGAGTTCCGGATCCCGACCTAAATTTCCTATGAGAATCGCTTTGTTCACACCCATTTTTACCTCCTCCGGTATTTGGGGTATTAAAAAATTCTGTTATTTTTGAGCCGTGATACTATAAAATTGATCTTACCCAGCCTAAACGCAACATTTTACTTTCCCTGAGACTAATCTTTAGCTTCTTCGTGAGTATTTAGCCGTTAAAGCAGCCATTTTTATATAAATCAGATCCCTTATCCCGCGTAAGGAATCACGGAAAAGATTAACTCTGCGGGTTTCCTGGTAATTCCACTCTACCCCTATCTCCGCTACACTGTAGCCAAGCTTTTTAGCTACATAAAGAAACTCCACATCAAAGCCACTTGTGACACTGGGACCGTGTAGCTTCTTTCTTCGATTGGTTCTGTAGAGATAAAGCTTTGAAACAATATCCTTACACGCCCCTGAGCTCATTGCCTTAAAGCCGCACTGAGTATCAGAGAATTTAAGACCAAGTATCAAAGTTCGTAAAACTACCTGACCCCAGGAGAGCAAATACCTTCCTAGTGGGGCTCCGGGACGAACCAGCCCCCTGCTGCCAATCGCAACATCCACAGTTTTGAGTGCATCGAGAAGCTTAGAGGCTTCCTTTATTGGCGTTGCCTGATCCATATCAGTGAAAAGAATCTTCTCTCCCCTGGCCTGTGAGATCCCACTGACTAAAGCGGTGGCCTTACCAGCATGTTCTATCCTCAGCACCCTGTCTGCAGAAAGAGCAGCAAGTGATGCAGTCTCATCTAAACTACCATCATCTACTACTACAATTTCAGAGCTAAATGCCTGCTCTTCAACCCAGGTAACGATGCGGTTAAGCTTACCAGCCCTAATCGCTCCCGCTTCATTAAAAGCGGGTATAACTATGGACAGATATACATTGTCTTCTTTGTTCACTGAAAATATGACCGAAAAGTTGAAATTACAAATCGTTCTAAGATAATAAAATACCTGATTAATTACAACGATTCAAATAACTCTCGTTTTTCATACTGCGCCTGTGTTACCATTTTATTTCTTTTACCCTACTCTACATACTTGTTTCCATTGCTTACAGTGCTGGTTTCCTTAATGTGCCTATAATATTTTATAGTTTCAAAATCAGTAAGCCTCATACCCTGCACATTAAGGGCTATAAGACTGCAGACTACCAACACTGAAAAAAAACAGTTATAACCTGGAGTATACTTTGAAACTTCGTCTCATTTATCCCAAGTTCAAGAAATTTCTTGAGGACCACCCCTCTCTTCGTGAATCACTAAAAGATCATGTAGTGGGAGACTACACAATGCCACCCTCACTGGCTTTGCCGATTATCGCGTCACTTACTCCAGAGGATATCGAAGTTAACCTAACAGATGATAATATTGGAGAGCAAATAGACTTTGATGAAAAGGTGGATCTTGTAGTAATAAGCTGTTTTACACCACAAGCCCAAAGAGCATACAAAATAGCCGATGAGTTCAAAAAAAGAGGAACCCCAACCATTATGGGTGGAATCCACCCCACTGCAATTCCCGATGAATGCCTCCAGCACTGCGATTCTGTGTGTATTGGTGAAGTAGAACCTATTTGGCATGAGGTACTTGAAGATGCCCGGGCCAAAAATTTAAAAAAAGTCTACCAAGCAACCAAACCTTATTGCCTTTCGGAGTTTCCCATCCCCAAAAGAGAAATATTCAGCAGTGACAAATATAAATGGAATGCACACCTTGTGCTTACGATGCGTGGGTGCCCGGTTAAGTGCTCAGGATGTCCCATTCCTGAAAAAGAAGGTCCTCTGTTTCGGTTCAGACCGGTCGAAAACATAATTAAAGACATCGAATCCATGCCCTACAGACAGTTCTATTTCACCGACGATACAGTGATGCTGCCGGGGAAGAAAAACATGCGCTTTCTGCTTCAAATAATGGAGCGAACAAAAGATCTCAATGCAGGAATATTTCTGGCTTCAACCATGATGATGGTCCCCGATCCCCAATTCTATAAAAAGCTCTATGAAGGGAAAGCTGAGTCGATCTATACGATCTTTGGCTTTGACAGTGTATCCAAAAACCTTTTAAGCCCTGAGTGCAGTGCGGAAGACTGGAAAAAAGGTGTCGATCTGGTCCGAATGATCGAAGACAGCGGAATACATTTCTTTGGGTCGTTTGGAATAGGGTTTGATGATCAGGACGAAGGAGTTGTTGACAGAATTCTAAAATTTTGTGATGATGCTCGTATCGATTTAGCTGAATTCTATATTATTACTCCCTTCCCGGGAACCCCTTTTGGAACACAGGTGGTCAAAGAAAACAGGGTTCTTCACCGAAACTATGACCTCTGGAACCACTCCAACGTGGTCTTTAAACCCAAAAATTTCACAGAGCAAAAACTCATGGAATCCTATGATCTGCTCTGGAGAGAATTTTATCGTTGTAAAACTCCGGAAGATACTCTGCGTAGCTTTGATGTAGCGACCTAATAACTACTCACAATAGCCCAAAGTCGTTATCTCACTAAGAGCAGATGAAGCTGTAGTTTGTTTTGAGAACTGCACAACTATCGCTTCACTGCTCTTTATCACCGCTCCAAACGCTTTTCCAAGTAAAATAGGTTCGGGATCAATAAGATCATTAAAACGTATCAGACGCACCCTTTGCGCATCAACCAAAATATGATGAGCCCCCTCCTGCTTACGATCGCTGTAAAAAATTTCTATGGATAGTTTTGTACCCCTGTTGCCTGTGTTTAAAACTGCTACAGTATCGTGACTGGTTAGTTCTGGCTCATGCCCGGTAGACTCGATGTTAATATATCCACCAGAAATAACCCATACCCTTTTTCCCATCGCCTCCAAAACGTCTCTTCCTTTCTTTGCTCTTAGCTCTTTAAACCAAACAGTTGTCGCAAATAGCTATTTAGAAAAACCCCTTCGGGATCCCACTTTTTACGGACAGCGAGAAAATCGTCCCACATAGGGTAGCGCTCTTTTAACGATTCAGATTGCAGTGAGTGCTTTTTGGCCCAATGCGGACGCCCTCCCAAAGACACAAACAGTGGCTCCATATCGGCAAAATACTGCTCATAGGGAAGAGTAACATTCTGGTGAATGGTGATTGCCACTGTGTCCTGACCGTAACAGTTGCTGAGAAAAGTATCATCCCCGGCAACAGTTCTATACAAAACCCTCCAACAAACATCTTTTCTATGGATCTTTTTTACCCTGTTCCTGATCCTCCTAAATACCAGGGGGCCCATTTTGAGAGGATAAGCAAACTCCATTTCATGATATTTTAAAGTTCGCTCATGTGGGATTATGTCAGTAGCATAACCATATTTTTCTTTTCGCAATTGTGATGAACCTGTAGCCTCATTCTTATCTTCATTTACCAGATTGAGTGTGCGTATCTGAACCAGATCGCTACGTGGGTACCAGTAAAAATCAAAACTACGGTTATTATTCTGAAGCTCTTCAATGTGTTCAAGGCAATCATCAACATGAGTGCACCAATAGCGACGAACGGCACGAAAAGCCGGTATCACCTTAAGCCTTACACTTGTAAAAATTCCAAGCGTACCAAGGGAAACCCTTGCGGCCTTAAAAAACTCAGGGTTGCTCTGCTCTTCTACCTGAATAATCTCTCCACGACTATCAATAAACCTCACTCCGGTAAGATGGTAGGAGAGATTTTTGAGGTGCACTCCAGAGCCATGAGTTCCGGTTCCAAATGCCCCTGCAGCAGACTGATAGGCAACATCCCCATAATTTTCCATAGAAAAACCGATCTCAAGAAGGTCTCTGCCTGCTTTGCTCAGTACGGTACCAGCTCCAAGCCATACCTCTGAGTTGTCTAAGTCAAAAGATGAGATTCCCGAGAAATTTTTAAGGGAAAGCAATACTCCATCGGTCTGAACAAGTGGAGAGGAGGAGTGCCCTCGTCCCAATGGACGAACACCCAAGCCCCTTCTTGCTGCACTGGCAACAATCTCAGCTACCTGTTCTTCTTCTTTGGGAGCGACATAACTCCCTGGCGTGAAATGAATTGTTCCAGACCAGTTTTTCCATTGATGTTGCATCTACAGACACTTTCTTTTTACTTCAATCACTGCCAAAAGCTATTGTGCTCATAATTGCATTTTCAGCCTGCCTGCTGTCCAATCGGGTATGCTGAACAACCACGGGAAGATCAGACTCTATAACACAACCATAGTCAGTTCCTGCAGGTATGGGCATTGGGCAATTGCCCATTTTCGCTTTCCCGGTATTGCGCCCTCAGACATAATAAACTCCTTTTCTGGTGATGATACTGGTTAATGAAGCAAAAGCTTTGCCCCATTTTGGTTTTAGTGTTTTCCTCAAACCATATGGTATTCAAAGTACAAGTATCCCAGTAACGGGTCTCGAATGTTTAGTGAAAAAATTATAGTTCTTTTAACTACGGAAGGTTATGTACGAACAGACTTTTTGATAACAAAACTCCACCTGTTTAGAAGCTGTTAACTATAGAGTTGAGTTACTATTATGCACGTAGGCCCGAAATCATCCATCTTGGAATTTGATAACTGCGGCTAAGCATATTACATATATCAATAAATCTTTATATAAAAAGATTCACCAACACAGGCAGCTAGTACACAGTCTGTTATTGTTTTTCATTTATTCTCATTTTCCATTACTATGAGGAAAATTCCGGAAGCTTCATTTTGAAATACTAAGCACAGAAACTGTAAAGGAGCTCTATCTCTTCACGCCATATCGCTGCATCGATGGTTTCAAGAACAAGAGGTATATCTTCAAAACGTTCATCATTCATTAAACATCGAAACGCGGTTTCACCGATATTGCCTTTAGCTATACTTTCGTGACGATCAACCCTGCTGCCAAGAGTTGTCTTGCAATCATTTAAATGAGCACCTCTTATATGTTCTCTTCCAACCAGAGAATCAAGCTCTTTCATAACACGTTCATAATTACTAATTGTGGTAATATCATATCCGGCAGCGAATATATGACAAGTATCAATGCAGATTCCGCAACGCAAGCGATCTTCGACCCCGTCAAGTATTCTGGCCAAATGGTCAAATTGGTACCCTACACTCCCCCCCTGCCCTGCAGTTGTTTCGATCACAATTCCACAACCACTGACAGCAGAAAGTACCCTATTTATTGAATCAGAAACGGTTTTTAAACATTGCTCTTCAGAAACAGCACCCAGATGGCTGCCTGGATGAATATTAAGCCACGGTACACCAAGCAATGCACAGCGTTCAGCCTCATCGATCAATGCATCAATAGATTTGGAGCGGATTTGTGGATCCGGGTGCCCAATGTTTAGCAGATAACTCCCATGGGGAAGGATGTCATCGGGAATATAGTCACACGCACGTAAATTGCTTTTAAAAGCATCAACAACCTTATCTTCTAATGGTTTAGCAGCCCAGCGTCTCTGGTTTTTTGTAAAAAGTGCAAATGCCTTTGCTCCCAGTGCATGGGCGTTCAAGGGAGCATTGTGTACCCCTCCAGCAGTGCTAACGTGTGGTCCTACTTTTTTCACATCTCCTCCAGTATAATTCTACCTAAAACCAGCACCTAAATTGAGCACATCCTGAGCAGTAACAGTAAAATCACCATTTTGCCTGTCATGAAATAGTGGATCGTGCGAGATATAAGGTACATTATGTTCTATATGGGAAGCTTCTGCATCAAACGCCCCAGCTTCATTACCGTAAAAAACACTGAGCTGGGTAGTAAATGTTCCCTGCTCTGAGCCGTTTTCGTCCCTCTTTATTCCATAGCTGCCATTGAACGTAAAAAGGCAACGCTCAAAATCTGCCTGGCGATTAGCGGATTCTATTCGTACCCCCTGTGAGCGATTATCAGAAATGGTACTTCTCTGAAAGAAAAGGGTCTGAGACACAAGATTTATACCATGAAGCCCGTTATGAGCAACTAACACATTTTCACCTATCAGTTTATAATCGCTTATGACGTTTCCCTGAGCACGTATGCCGGACCAGCCATTATACAAAACTTTACAATTCTTAAGAGTTACTTCACTTTCAAGTACTTCAATGCCGTATTGCCTGTTGCTGGTAAATATACAATTTTCAAAGTAAATTGATCTACTGTGAGCCTCAACTTTCACCCCGCTCACAGCACTGTTTGCGAAAACAAGGCCGTAGAATTGAATATGGGAACGATTGCTGATAATTACATCACTGGAATCAAGAACTGAACGGTGAAGGGGAGCACCGATAATGACTATAGGGTTAGCTTCTGTTCCGGTGTTAAAAAATCTTAGTGAAACACTGTAAACACCTGAATCAAGTACGATTGTATCACCAGGACTGGACTCATTTATTGCCTCAAGAAGCTCCCGGTCATTTCTAACCGTTGGTTCGTGACGGGTTCGGGAATCATACAGAATAGAATCATTATATCTTAATATTTGTATGTTAAGGTTATGAACATTGTTATTATAATCAGCAATAAACCCGCTGTTTTTCTCTAAATAGTAACTGTGTTGCTCGATTGAAGCCCTCATTTTGCTGATTCTGGAATCCAGAGAATCTAGTTTATTAAAAACGGAATCGACATAGAAGGAAGGGAAGACACCGTTTGGTAGACACTTATCATTCACATCAGAAATCAGTTTTTCTACATATACCGAACCGTCCTGGAACTGTGCCTCAATTGCCTTATAACCAAACTCTTTTTCAGAGAAAAGATAAAAAGTCAAGGTATCCAATAAACTCTTTAATTGTGGTGTTTCGTTTTCCGAACGGATACGATTTAGACTATCGATGTAGCTATTGAGGGCTAAAATGGAGTCATTGCTCTGTTTTATATGTAGGTTTTTAGTCTCAGAATCAGCATTAAGTTCATTAATTGAATCTAACAAATCTTCATCTTCAGATCGTTTAGTTAAATCAGCCATGCGATTCAAAACAGAATCGATGTACTGGGTGTTCTCCTCATACAACTCCTCAATAATTATATTGGGGCAGCCTTTATGAGGATCCCAGGGATTACTACGTTCAATACAGGAGGATAAAAAAGCTGCTGTGAGCAGAGCTGAAACTAACAAACCTACCCGAAGTGAAACAATACCTTCTCCACCTCTAAACGTTGTAGGATTTCTTCTGTTTTTATAATTCAGCCCAACCAAGGAAATGCCTTCCGAAACATTAATGTATATTTATCATGTATGAGTTTTGCCAAAGAAGGGTATACCCATTCATAACCGGACAGGTAACACGTGAGAGTTTTAGGTTTAATCGTTTTAACTCTTTATTGCAGTGCTATTGCTTCTGACAGTGAGTGTCCTGAAGATAGCAAACCCCTCCTCTTTACCACCTATCTCTATCCAGAAAATATAATCAATGAATCGCTATTAAAGGAACTCTTCGAAGAATTATACTCCTCTTTGAGAGAAATTGGGTACTGTCTTATAGAAATGGACCATTGGTACGAAGAGAGTTCCACTGAGAGAAATGATTCCGAGCAGCTAACTCTTCTACTGTCTATAATAGAAAATGAAGCTGATTTGGATACAAAAGAGCCATTACTCCTTGCTTCCATATCCCAAAAGCCACCCGAGAGTAGATCGGAAATCAAAGAGATGGTCGCCAACCCACTGATCTCTTTTTCTGTAAGCAGGGAAGACCTGTTTGCCACCCAATCCATTATAGCCAGGAAAATAAAAGAGAACCTCAGAAATCAATACCTCTACCATATAAGGATTTATTCATCTCCTGAAGGGGTTAATATCCAAGGACCCGGTGGAATCGAAGGTATCACTCCCCTTGAGCTGGTTAGACCCATTGGACGGTTTTCCATTGAAGCATCAAAAGAAGGGTATCAGACTTTATGCAAAGATCTGTTTTTTGAAGATGGAGGAACCCACAGCATCTACCTTCAACTAAACAAGAGAAGGTTTTACCACTCAAAATATTTTTACGTAGCAGCTCTCAGCGCTCTTTCTTCGGTGGTCTTTTACACCCTTGAGAACCATTATCATCAGCAGTACCTTTCTTTGGGAAGGGAAGATTACTTTGAGCGGCCTGAAAGGTTTGACACACTTTTTAAAAGAGCCCAGACCTTTGAACGCCTGGCTGTTTCTTCTTTGATTTTAAGTGGTGTCTCGCTTGGACTTTCGTTTGCATTTTAAAGCTCAAAATCTATTCTGTCTTTTTGCTTCTGAAGAATCTTCAACAACCGTTCATCAATACTTGGCACTTTTCGTTTCAAATCCTCCCAACAGCGATAGGGCCTGTGGTCGACAATCTCTTTAGCTTTAAGCTCACCAATCTGAGGCAGTTTTGAAATCTCCTCTAACCCAGATTTATTAAGATTCACCCTTGAGCCATTATCCAATATATTATTCCTCCTCTTTAAACAGATCGAGAAATCTTTTCTCATAAAGGTCGAAAATACCCCACCGGTCTAACTCCGCTTTAAGCTCCTTTGCTCTTTCCCTGTTTTTACTTTGAGCCACCTCCCTGAAAAGCCTCTCAATTCTGTTCATAACCATTTCCGGAACCCTCTCATCATCTCCCTGCTGCTCCTTAAGTTCAAAAGGTTGCTCCAATCCCAACTCCTCATCACCTTCAATCATTGAAGGGAAAACCTGCCTGAGTCTCTCCTCTATATCCTCATAAGTCTCATCATAAGCCCGTGTCTGCTCTTCGATCTCAGAAGTATCCACATCAAGATCTGCGATTTTTGATAGGGCTTTAATTATTTCCAAAGAGCCCTTTGGATAAAGAAGCCCTGAGGCATACGATGGAATAGTAGCAAGGATGCAGGCTGCTTCAATGTCCTGAGAAGCCGCGATTCCAAGCAATACACCATTAAGCCCACTGATAAACCCCTCAGGCATAGGCTCTATACCAAACAGCGAAAGTTCCCTTAAAAATTTCTGTCTGTTTGCAGCAGCGAAAACTCTGCTTGGTGCTTTGTAACTCATAGGATAAGGGAAAGCAGCTGCGGTGAAAATTCGTGGGGCCTTTATTTTCCGTGCCACATCCAAAACAGCTTCTGCCACGGTTATAGCTTCAGTTCCACCAAGCTGCATCGTGCTTTCGAAGAAAACCAGATCCGGGTTGTGTTGCTCCATAAAAAAACTTTTGGGAATTTCGGGAAAGCTGGCAAGTCCTTTATGAACAACGACTTCTTCAGGCGAATAGAATGGACCCATATCAAGCTCAGCAAAGAGCCTTGCATCAACTCCCCTTCTTATGTACTCCATTGCGGTTAATCCTACATCACCCATCCCCGGCCACGCTGCAAACATAAGCGGCGGAGTGTTAAAATCCAGCATCCCTTTGCCCATACTTTTCACCCCTTTACATGAAATATGATCTACTTATTCACTTAAGACTGGTTGCAAAAAGCATTCCATAACTACCTCTTTGGACTAAAATTTTATCCCCCCAAAAGCCGAATTATTCTTAGAAAGGAACTATTTTTATGAACAATCATTATCAGTATGCCACATTTGCAGGAGGATGTTTCTGGTGCCTCCAAGGTCCTTTTGAAGCTCAGGATGGAGTAATTGAAGTATGGGCCGGGTACACAGGAGGCACAACTGAAAACCCTACCTACCAACAGGTAAGCCAGGGGAACACCGGTCACAGAGAAGCGGTTCAGGTACTGTTTGATCCCGGAAAAATCAGCTATACCAAGCTGCTTGAAATATTCTGGCTCCAAATTGACCCTACCGATCCTAATGGACAATTTGCCGACCGGGGTTCACAATACAAAACAGCGATCTTCTATCACAATGAAGAGCAAAAAAGGTTGGCCTTAGAGTCTAAAGAGATGCTCCAAAATTCAGCCGTTTTCGATAAAAAAGTAGTAACAGAAATAATCCCTGCCACAAAATTCTATAAAGCTGAACCAGATCATCAGTTCTATTACCGAAAAAATCCCCTTCACTACCAATTATACAAAAAAGCATCAGGAAGGGAACAGTTCATAAACTCAACTCTTGGCAAACAAAGGAAAAGGAAATGAAAGAGTATAAACGCCCATCACCAGAAATAATTAAGTCCAAACTGACTCCACTGCAGTACAGAGTTACCCAGCAGTGCGGCACCGAGCCCCCTTTCGATAATCAATTCTGGGACAACCATGAGGAGGGGATATATGTGGATATTGTAAGCGGTGAGCCACTCTTTTCATCAAAAGACAAGTACGATTCAGGTACCGGGTGGCCAAGTTTTTTCAAGCCCCTGAAAAGGGAAAACCTTATAGAAGCAGAGGATCGAAGTCACGGTATGGTACGCACAGAGGTGTGCAGTAAACATGGCAAGAGCCACCTGGGACATCTCTTTAATGATGGGCCAGAACCCACAGGACTACGGTACTGCATCAATTCAGCTGCTTTGCGTTTTGTTCCGAAAGGAAAACTGCAGCAAGAAGGTTACGGGAAGTACGAGGAACTGTTCGAACACTAACTTCCTATACTATATTTACTACTAAGCAGTGAAACCTTTACCAGGCAGACGAGATGAAAATACTCATTATAGGGGCAAGTGGATTTCTGGGATTTCACCTTCTCAGAGAGGCACTCAGGGAGAATACAGCGTTCGATATTACTGCCACCTACAATCATACTAAATTAGCACTAACAGGCGTTAAGAATTTCAAATGTGATCTGTGCAAAGATAAAAACCTATCAGCTGTTATCGAAACGGTCACGCCAGATACTTTAATCTATTGTGCTGCTGTTGCCTCTCCCGAAACTTGTGAAAGACACCCGAAACTTTCACTTGCCATAAACACCCAAACCCCCGCTCATATTGCTAAATTATGTTACTTTAAAGGAGTGCGGTTCATCTATACTTCCACAGATCTAATATTTGATGGTGAGTCTGCTCCCTACAGGGAAGACTCACCCCCATCTCCCATAAACACCTATGGAAAGCACAAACACCTTGCAGAAAAAAGCATTCTCAGCTCAAACCCCCACGCCCTTATCTGTAGACTACCATTACTCTACGGCTTTTGTGCTAACAAAAAAAATTTTACCATGTCTGTTATCGATTCACTGAGAGCCAATAGAAGAGTTAATCTGTTTCATGATGAATTCCGCACTCCTGCGAATGCATCTGATGTAGCCAGATTTTTACTTCAATGCCCCCCGGAGCTAAGCGGTACGCTACACCTGGGTGGAAAAGAAATTGTTAGCAGATACCAATTTGGAGGTTTGATAGCGGAGATTTTTGAGCTGAATAAGTCCCTTATAGCTGCTACGAGTCAGAGAGATATTGTTACAAGCGCAGCAAGACCCAGAGATGTTTCGCTGCTCAGTGAAAAAGCATTCTCACTGGGTTACTGTCCAAAAACAGTGGTTGAAGGGCTTTTGAAGTTAAAGGAAGAGCTTAGAAATGGCTAATAAAAAAAGGGCGACCCGTTTGGATCACCCCTTTATACCGTTCTTCTTGCGCTAACTCTATCTACTCAATACTGTCCACTCAACACGTCTGTTTTGTGAGTGACAGTCATCGTTAATACCACAGTTTCTGCGCACAGGATTTTCCTTACCGTAGGAAGTAATATCGATTCTGTTGGCAGAGATACCATAATTTACCAGATAATCTTTTACTGCACTTGCGCGATTTTCACCCAAACCCATGTTGTACTGAGAAGAGCCACGTTCATCACAGTGTCCTTCAGCACGGATTCTCACCGATTCGTGCTCTCTTAAGACTTGAGCCACAGTTTCAAGTTTTCTAACTGTTTCTGGAAGCAATTCATAACGATCGAAATCGAAATAAACGGTCTGTAATGTCTCCCGAAGCAGAGAGTCTACATCCGGCTCTGGTGGTGGAGGCGGTGGTGGCGGTGGTGGCGGTTCCGGTTCCTCAACAACCGGCGGTGGTTCAGGGGTAGGTTCAACTGTTGTGACTTCTTTTCCTCCACAGCCCATCATTACCACACTCATGGCAAATGTAAGGACCATGAAACCGTACAAAACTCTATTCATCGGATACCTCCACACTCTTGTGTTGATTTGAGAAATTAGACTTTTTTTTCAGATTACCGTTTTTTGATACAAAGTGAAATATATTATGTGAATACTGAATTGAGCAAGTTTCAACAGGGAAGATAATGTAAAAATTTTAAAATATCCATTAAAAAACGTTTTTTGTGAAAAAAAACCAGTATGAAGCACTATTTCAATACCACCCAGCCCCATTCAGAGCTCCTTTTACCGGCAAAATCCCAGCATTTCTTCCCCTCTCCCCACTTTCTCTCTCTTTATAAATATTTCCATTTACTGAATCAATACTCCTAACATATATTGTATCTACCATCTGGATTGTAATCGCTTTTAGTAGCATTTTTGTTTAAAGAAGCTCATTTAAGCTTCGCCGGGCACCATTTTTCTCCTTCCAGTAGCTTGGCTTAAGCAAGCATTACAGTAAATGGGGATAAAACAAGAGATCAAATAACTCTACCCCCCGTTTTTTAAAGAAACTAAACGCTGAAGAATAGCAAAAATGATTGAAGTGAGAATATTAAATGAACAACCCTTTGAATACCTCATCTAAAGTGTTTTCAAATCTTGCAGAGTATGAGAACAGTGCACAGAAACTCCTGCACGATTTGCCCTTTGCTGTTTTGATTCTCGATGAACACTATTGTGTTTCAAGCGCAAACAAACCAGCTGTTTCCCTGTTGAATTTTAACCCTAAGGGAGAGCTGGTCGAAAGTGTTTTTAAGAGATGCAAAGCAAACAAACCCTACATCGCTGACCGGATTAAAAATACCCCCCATTCTAATACCACCATAACCACTTTAACAGACCATAAAAAGTATCTCTTGTCCTCAGCTAAAGTACAATTCCAATATTCTGAAAACTTCTCTACAATTGTGCTGCTATACGAACTGAGCAGTGAAGAGTGCTGTACACACCAAAATAACAAAGCCATGCCCGATTATTGCCAGTGGTTACTGTCTCACTATCTCTCCCCTACTTCTTTATCTTCTGTTTCTACTATGCCCTATGGTGACCTCACCGCACTAAACAAAAACGGAGAGATCCTAAACAGCCTGGGCAAAGAGATGTTAAAGGACATTGCAAGTGATTTTTTAAACTTACCCGGGATAAATACTGTAATTTTTGAAAAAAACTGCCATTATGCTCTCAATATGATAACTAATGAATGGTGCCGTTTTCTCAATCAGGCCACACGTGAGAGTGTTGATACCGAATCAAATAGTGAAGCCATGGAGAGTGGTTGCTGGTTATGTCATGAGTCGTGTTCCTCGGTGGCCAAAGAAGCAATCAATCGATCAGAGGCAGTTAGCAGTAAATGTCACCTTGGGTTAAACCTCTTTGCGATTCCAATCAAAGCCAACCGTGAAATAGTAGGGGCACTGGTTTTTGGTTATGGAAATCCTTATAAAAACCCTGAGCATCTTGCTGAGATTGCCAAAAAGATCAATGTCGATTACAAAAAACTCTACTCTCTTTCCTATAACTCAAAAGCGCCCCCATCAATTATAACCGAGACAGCCAAAAGCAGACTATTTCTCAGCTCAAAACTTATTGGAACTATATTAGAGCGCAAAAGAGCAGAAGAGGCATTAAAGAGCGCCTACAGCGAAGTTGAAAGGCGTGTAGAATCAAGAACCGCTGCGCTGAACCGTTCACACCAGATGCTTAGAACAGAGACAAGAGAGCGGCTTAGAGCCGAACATGAACTACTGCAAAAACATCTAGCCCTGGAAAATGTTTACTCTATAGCAACAAGTGTCACCAATGATTTTTACGACCTTTATGACAGAATAATTTCGGGCATAGCTACAGTGCTCCACATCCCCCATGCAGCGCTGGGTATAGTACATCAGAAAAATTTCAGCACTCTGTCCCAACACCATAACGGTATAAAGAAACATCAAAACTCCATAGCCTTAAGTAGTCATCCTTGCGGAATCATTCTAAAAGATAAGCAGCCCTTGCAGCTATCAGGGCAGCTACAGGAACACTATCCCCAATTTTTTGCAGAGTATCCGGATATGATTTCATTTATCGGTGTACCTGTTCTTGGTAATGATAAACGACTGATCGGCGCTATTTGTGCTATGGATACCCAACCCAGAGTTTTTACAGAATATGAGTTTCAGCAACTTGAAATCTTCTCCCGATTTTTAGCCCGTGAGATTGAACAGAGCAACCTTGAGCAGCAACTTTTTCAAAACCAGGAGATGAAAATGCTTGGTTTGTTAACTTCAGGTGTGGCTCATGAAGTAAGAAATCCACTCAATGGCATACTTGCTATTACAGAAGCCCTGGATATGGAGCTTGGTAAAAATGAGGAGTACCGCCCCTATATTGAACACATTAGAGCTCAGGTAACCCGGCTATCAAACCTAATGCACGAACTGCTTGATCTTGGACGTCCTGTAGAGAAAAAGGATATGTGTGCCTTTAGAGTAAAAGATATCTTAAAGGACGCCATCTCTACCTGGCAGCAATCATCAAAATACAAAAATTATAAAGTCAGGCTAAAGATCAGAAGAAATGTGCACGATAAAATGATTATCTGTGATCAGGAGAAGCTTCAACAGGTCATGCTCAATCTTATTGAAAACGCCTGTGCTCACAGCGACCACACTAAAGAGGTACTGGTGAGCACCGAGTTAGCAGCCGGGGAAGACAATATTATTATTAAGGTGATTGATCAGGGCAGCGGGATATCTCCTGACCATCTTAAGAGATTGTTTGATCCCTTTTTTACTACCCGCAAAGGAGGTACAGGACTTGGACTTGGGATAGTGAAGAAGATTGTTGAAAGTCACAGAGGCACTATACAACTTTATAACAACCAACAAGCAACAGGGTGCACAGCAGAGATGATTTTCAGGGTTGAAAAGACAAATACCGGGGAAACATAGGTGTAGCTAACCATTTTCCCCGGTTTAAAGAGTAGGTTTTACTTCCAGAGCTCCAACAACTCCTCAGGCATCATCCCTTTTACATCCTTTATTTCACCTTCTGTTACTCTTCTTTTTAATACATTGAATACTGATCGGGCAATTTTATCTGTAGAAATCTCACCATCACTATGATAGTTTTGCTGTATGTAGTTTAAGAAATCATCAATATGGCGAATTTTTACAGGATTACGTGACGGGTCCCATTCATCATAATAGATTCCTCTAACAAGCATGGGGAGCTGAGCGCCTAAATCAGCAGCTTCATCCAGTGTCAGCCTATCCCTCAGAGAATGTAAAACTGCTCTTAATGCTCCATAAGCCCGTCTTCGGGAATCAACCCCCATCTCCTGCATTATTTCTTTGAGCCAAATATCAGCTTTTTGCACAGCAGTATCAAAGCTCTCTAACCCTGTCATAGTCATACACTTTACTCCTTTTTTTTCGATTGTGCGCACAGATTTACACAGCCACGCTTCCCTGGCCTACCTTTTGAACGCTTTCGTTCTTTTTACAATCTCCAAGATTGGTCACCCAGTCCTGGCAGTGTTCTATCAGCGATTCATCATGTTTATTAAAAAACTTTGTATCTGATTTATCTCCCGTAGTGGTTACAGAGCGGCTATTTTGTATCCCGTTTTCACTCCTATACTGAGATAATTGATTCAAAAGCAACAGTTGCTCTGTAGCTTTCAAAAGCTCTTCTCTGCATTGTGCTGAATCGGGGATTGTACAGCCTGCAGCCCCAATGTGCCCCCCGCCTCCAAACTTTTTTGCCAATAACGAAACATCCATCCCCTCTTTTGACCTGAAACTAACCCGCAGCTTACCCCCTCTTTGTTCTCTGAAAAGCACAGCAATTTTTACACTACTTATTGAGCGCATCTTTTCTATCACAGGGTCACCATGGGCTTCACCGGCACCAAGCTTTAAAAAATCTTCCCTGGTAAGGAAGGAACAGGCAAGCTGACCATTATGGTAGAACCTACACCGTGAAAGACAAATACCACCCAAAATTTCTGTCTCCCTTGATGTAACCCAAAAAACCGTCTCCGCCACACGCGAAAAGTCCATTCCTGTCTTTAAAAGTTCAGCACATATTTGAAAAGTATCGGGCCGTACACCCGGAAGACGAAAAGAGTTGGTTTCTACTATAATGGAAGTAAGGATGCTCTGAGCAATATCAGCGGTTATTTCCACTCCAAGCTCAGTTAAGAGATGAAAAACCATCTCACCGACCGAAGCGGCCTCATCATCTATATAGGAATAATCTCCAAAACTTGCGCGGCACTGATGGTGATCTATTTCAATGATCTTTTTAGCCCTCCTAAACACCCCGCCACCTTCTGCAACCATCTCCCTGCCGGCGCAATCAACCGCTATAGCAATATCAAAACGCCCTTCCACATGCCTGTACACTCTTTCTGCTCCGGCAAGCTCACAATACCGCTCCGGAATCCCCTCATCACATACCATATAAACCTGCTTGCCCAGACGCTCCAGCCCAAGACCCAGTGACAGAAGCGATCCGATACAATCTCCATCGGGATTTTTATGTCCAGCTATCACAATACTCTCCGCAGACTCTATACAGTCTCTAACCGCAAATAATCCCCGCACAGACTCTACTTTCTCTGTTTGTATGAACATCAAAACCCCACTCTCTCGTTTCTAAGCTTAATAGTACTTACCATATACTGTTTTTTTTATTCCTTTTAACCTTTGGAGCAATACCTATGCCATCACACGGCAGGCCTTAACGCTCAATTTCACCAAACAATTATTATTAATTTGTCCTGCTCTTATCACTTTTGAGAAAAGATCTATAAGCGATGTGCAGAAAAGAGCAGTAAAGAGTGGTACTATTATTGCCTCCCTTTGTATCCCATCTCCCATCAAATACAATGCTCATCCACACTTTTTTAACTTTGGAGAGAAGCATGAATAGAAAAGTTCACTTCAAACCGTACTTCTCCGGATATGTAACTCCCCAGAATCCAGTACTGCGCTTTCCACTTAACCCCATCCTAACCCCACAAAAAGTAAACCAAATATGGAAATCACCTGCTCTTCAGGTCACCACCGTTCACAACGCCGGTATTACCTACTTTGATGGCCAAACCATCATGCTCTTTCGCTCACATCTTAAAAACGGAATCAGCGTGATCGGTTTGGCTAAAAGCAAAGATGGCTTTTTGCGGTGGAATGTTGCCCCTTCACCAGTACTCATACCAGCTAATCAATCCAGCGATTTCAAGGAAAACCTTAACCCTAACGATCAGATAGAAACTGAAAGCGGTGGTATTGAAGACCCCAGGATAAATCCTATTGATAACACCTTTGCCATCACCTACAGTGCCTACAGCAGTAAAGAAAAGGACAGAGTACGAGTCTGTATAGCACAAACAGAGGATTTCAACACCTTTACCCGACTGGGAGCAATGCAAAACATAGACATGAGAAATGTTGTTGTATTTCCAGAAAAAATTAAGGGTAAGTATGCTGCCTTATTCAGGCCCAATGACCCATCAGATAGTGATGTTGGCGGAGCATTTACGCGCATCCACCTGGGTTACACAACAGACTGGGAAAACGGCCCCTGGGAGATAAATTCCCAACCAGTCTTTAAAACCGGTAAAGGACCAGGTGCATTTCAGGATAAAATCGGTCCCGGAGCTCCGCCCGTTAAAACAGATGCAGGGTGGATAAACATTTTCCATGGTGTCAGATCAACTATGGACGGAAACCCTTACGTTCTGGGAGTTGCTCTTCATGATTTAAATGACCCTCAAAAAGTTAAGGTTTCAGGCATCCCTATTCTTTTCCCCTCAATGGCAGACTGCAAGGTAAATGAGTATGATTATGTTCACGTACCCAATGTTGTATTTACATGTGGTTTAGAGTGCAAAGAAGATGGAACCATTATAATTTATTACGGTGGTAACGATACGGTTATGAACTGCGCAGCTACTCATAGAGATATTCTCGTTAACCTTTGCCAGGAGTATGGTTTGGACCCTATTAGTGGAGAGACACTTTACTCTTTAGCTTAAGTGAATTATTAGCTAAGAATTCTGTACTGTTTATCCATATTGACTCTTTACTTCAATACAATATATATTGCTATAAATTCTGTTTCACCAACATACACTGATTAAGGAGGAAATTCAAATGGTTTTTGATATCCCCAGACAGGAATACTTTTCCAGATCAGAGCTGCTTCTACGCTCCTTTTTTGGGTGGTTGTACATCGCAATCCCTCATTTCTTCCTACTGTTTTTTGCTGGTATATGGAGTGGAATACTTGGCTTTGTTGCTTTCTGGGTAGTTCTTTTCACAGGTAAATATCCTCAGAGTATGTTTGAATATCAGGTAAAGCTTATGAACTGGTCTTCAAGAGTAGCGGGATCCATTAACCACCTCTTCGATGGGTATCCCTCTTTAGGTTTAGAACCAGATGATAAAGTTACCCTTGAAATTCCTTATCCTGAAAAACTAAGCCGCGGACTTGTGTTACTCAGAACGTTTTTTGGCATATTCTATATAACAATCCCTCACTGGTTTGTTCTGTATTTCAGATTAATAATTGGTTCTTTTCTTGAATTTCTTGCATGGTGGGTGGTGTTGTTCACAGGTTCCTATCCCGAATCATGGCACAGTTTTAATGTAGGCACCCTGCGTTGGATGATGCGTTTAAAGGCCTACAAATCCTTTTTAACCGATACTTACCCAAAGTTTTCAGGAAAAGAATAAATCAAAATCACTGTACACAACATTAATAATTACTATGTTGTGTGCAGTAAGTTCACCATTAAACCTCAGGATTCAAACCGATGAGTGAAAACCAAACAGCGACAAGTCTCACAATCCCCCAACCTCATGAAATCACCGAACGGGAAAAAGAGGATGCTATGGGAGCGTACCTGATGATGTTTGGCGCTTTGGGAGCAGGGTTGCCAATTCCATTTCTAAGTCTTATAGCGGCTATTATTTACCACTACCTTAATAGTAAAACCTCTAAATTTGTGGGATTTCACTCGCTTCAATCATTACTGACAGAATCAATTATCTCAGTATTTAACGGAGTGGCTGTGATATGGACTATCTTCATACTTTTTACAGAGCGGTCCTTTAACAGCACGTTCTACAGTTTTCTTCTATTTACCCTCTTCTGGAATCTAATTTATATCGTTTTCTCGATTATAGCGTGTATCGCAGCGAGAAAAGGTAAATTTTACTATTATCTTGTTTTTGGCAGATTAGCCTTTAACCATTACTACAATCCCAAAAAAGAGACCCCAAAGGCGGAAATGGTCAATACCCCTCCCGGAGACTTTTAAGCAATGACACAAAGAGCATCAAAGGAATTATTACTCTTAGGATTACTTATAGTTATCACCGCATGTGTGGCGTTCTTTTCCCAGCAATACATTAAAAACAGGTCCTCTCTGCAATTAGGATTGAATCAGATGGATCAATTCTCAATCGATATGGAAAAGAAATTTTCAAAACAGGTGAAGAATATAATTATTAAAGACGCGGCTTTAGTAAACAGCCCCGAAATCAGCCATTTGATTGACTCAATAACCAACCGTTTTGAACATTCCATTGAAGACATTCCCTATCCTATCGAAGTTTTGGTGGTAAATAGCAGTACTGTCAATGCAGTTACATTCCCCGGTGGCCTTATAGTGATCTACGTTCCTCTTATACGTTTATGTGATTCTCCAGAGCAACTTGCCTCTGTGATAGCGCACGAAGTCGCACACGTAGTTAACAGAGATCCATTAAAAAGAATGGTCAGGCAATTTGGTGTCTCAACGGTTCTTTCAATCATGGGTGGAGGCTCGAGTACTCATCTGCAATCAGTAATCAAAAATCTGATCGATGTCACCTATACCCGGGAGCAAGAAGAAAGGGCAGATAGTACCGCTTTTTTCTTTTTAGCTGAAGCAGGTATCTGCCCTTCACACTTTTCAGATTTTATGAATAAGCTTGATGAGGAGACCTCTGAGGGCGATTCGCCCCTTCGGTATTTCAGTACCCACCCGCCAGTAAGGTCAAGAATCCAAAACGCAAACTCAGCCGCACTAAAATACGATGTTGATGCTATACCCTTAGACTTTAACTGGGATGAGTTACTAAAAGGCCTTCCTTCTATATTCGATTGAGGTGAGGATTTTAAGGCTTTTCCACTATAAACGCCACAACTTACACGCCTGCGATTCCCGCTAAAAAATGTGTGACCTACCCGGTTGGTTAATAAATTATTTTTGGCAGGTTTAGTCCAACCACGCCTATCTTTTTCAAGTTTCTGAAAGGAATCCTAATGAGAGATGAAACCAAATGTCTTCATGAAGGCTATGCTCCTGGGAATGGAGAGCCGGGCGTAATGCCGATAGTTCAAAGTACTACCTACCGTTTCGATACGACCGAACGGATCGGGGAATTATTTGATCTTCCCACAGCACATATGTATTCCCGTTTCTCCAACCCTACGGTAGAAGCGGTAGAGAAGAAGGTTACCTCACTTGAGGGCGGAGTAGGCGCCATAGCAACCTCCTCGGGCCAGAGCGCTTCACTACTATCCATTCTCAACATTTGCTCCAGCGGAGACAGTTTTATCAGTACCTCTACTATTTACGGCGGTACGGTTAATCTCTTTGCGGTCACTCTCAAACGATACGGAATTGAGTGTATCTTTGTGGATCCCGATGCCGATGAAGAAGAGATTCAAAACACTATTAAACCCAACACCAGAGCCATTTTTGGGGAAACACTGGCTAATCCCGCGCTGGCAGTACTGGATATAGAGAAATTTGCGACAATTGCCCATAAAAACAACGTGCCTCTTATCATCGATAATACCTTTGCTACACCAATTTTATGTAAGCCAATTGCGTACGGTGCGGATATTGTGGTTCATTCTACATCCAAATATCTTGATGGCCACGCTCTTCAGGTAGGCGGAATAATCGTTGACAGTGGTAAGTTTAACTGGAGCGATGGCAAATTTCCTGAATTTACTGAACCTGACCAGTCTTACCATGGAGTGATATACACCGAAACATTTGATACCGCAGCCTACATCGTAAAGCTTAGGATGCAGCTTATGCGTGATCTGGGATGTTACCCGGCAGCACACTCTGCGTTTTTGCTCAATCTTGGCCTGGAAACGCTTCCGCTGCGCATGGAGAGATATTGCCAAAACGCACTTAAGGTGGCAGAGTACTTTAAGAGTTCGCCTAAAGTGGAGTCTGTTCTCTATCCGGGATTAAAGGATGATAAGTACTACAGGGCAGCGAAAAAATACCTCCCCAAAGGCACAAGTGGTGTGGTTTGTTTCACCATAAAGGGAGGCAAGGAGACAGCCGCAAAGTTTATTAATGGTCTAAAGCTTGCCTGTAAGGAGGTGCATGTGGCTGACATTCGCACCTGTGTACTTCACCCTGCAAGTGGAACACACCGACAACTCACCGATGAACAGTTGGTCGCAGCAGGCATTAATCCCGGATTAATACGCGTTTCTGTTGGATTGGAAAACATTGATGACATAATTGAAGATATTGAACAGAGTTTTAACAACTTATAATAACCGTAAGAGTTTTTACTTATTTTAAAATTTCATTCTATCTAAAGGTCGCCAACATTGTATACAGCAGATTTTTTTATAAAAAACCTCAATCTTCAGCCCCATGTTGAGGGAGGGTATTACAGTGAAGTCTACAGAAGCCCACTAACCATTTCTGATGACAGATATGTCAACGGAACCAGAAATCTTTCAACTACCATCTATTTTCTGCTCGAATCTGGCCAACACTCCAAATTTCACAGTTTAAAGTCTGATGAAATCTGGTTTTATCACTGCGGTTCAGCGATGACCATACATACGATAGACAGTGATGGATCATTGAAGGATATAAAGCTCGGTCCGGGAATAAACAATGGACAAACTCCTCAGTTTGTTATCCAGGCTAATACCATTTTTGGCGCAGAGGTAGACACTAAAGACTCATTCAGTCTCGTCAGTTGTATGGTTTCGCCGGGATTTGATTTCAATGATTTTACACTGTATAACTCTGATGAACTCTCAAAGCTCTATCCTCAGCATACATCTTTAATAAAGCGTATCAATGGTTAGGCTTTATAGCTCAAACCTGTTTCTTAAGGTAAAGAGGCATTTTCATACAGGATGCTAAAAAGTCTATATACGCTTTAAGTATTTGCATACCGCTTAACGCCAACAGTTTAAAACTATGTTTACTGTTGGCTTTTCTGGAAAGATACTCTATGAGATTTTTAAGGTATATAATAAACACCTTCTGTGGTATTTTTCCGAAATGTAAAAGATAGAACAGAAGATGATTGTGAAGCCTTGAGAGGTAATACCGGTATTCCCGACTCTCATGACAACCACCATATGATCTACCGTGATGATGAACAAGCGCTTTAGGGTCATAGATTATTTTAAAGCCGGCTTTTCTTACCCTCAATGAAAAGTCCACATCCTCAAAGAGAGCATTACCGGTAAATCGCTCATTGAACAACCCGCTACGATACAGCACACCTCTTTTTACAGAGAAATTTGCCCCCGTTGCATATTCCACTTCGCCATGATAATCCAGATCAAAGTTGCCGGTTGTTTCACCGGTTAGGGGGTCTATTGTGGACACAACATCGGTTGCTGCCCAGCTAGCTGTACCCTTCTGCCTTACCCTCCCAGCCACAACCCCACACGATAAATCCCTGTGAGCTTGAAGGTGCTGTTTTATACAGTTTCCTTTTATTTCGCAGTCATCATCGATAAACAAAATTATCTCACCACCACTCTGTTTTATTCCGTTATTTCTGGCCAGGGGAAGATTTTTTCTCTTCTGCCTGATAAATTTCACCTGTGGGTGGTTTTTCTGTGCAGTTGTATGATTGTAGGTATCAGACTGATCGACAACGATCACCTCATAGCCATCAACCCAGAAGTTGCCCAGGGACTTAAGTGCCCGCTTTAGATCCTGTGGCCGGTTTAGTGTGGGGATAATTATGGACAGCGAAGTTGTTTTTTCATTATTGCTCATAAATAGTAACCTCTTTGCACTTTAGAGCTTACTATAGGAGCGACTCATAATCAATATGTCTGTTGGTCTATGAATAAGGTGACCTTAAACCAATGAATCCCTTATAAACATTTCATTGTTAAACACTCTCCTGCGCCTTTTAACACCCGTCCTCTGAAACTCATCAGAAACATCAATCCAAAAAAAGCAGCTATACTCAGGTAGGGGAAATTAATATTTATGTCGAAAACAAACCCGGCCCACAAAGGGCCAGCAATGCGACCGATACTCATAAACGATTCCGCAACACCCATCGCTGCTCCCTGATTGCCACAACACTGCCTTGAGACATAAGAAAGGGCCACCGGTTTTAACAAGGCGATAAAAAGCATAAACATACTTATTGATAGTATCACTGTCACAGTATGGGTGGCCAGTAACATTACTATAAACCCAAGCGCAATCACCGGAAATAGTAGCCGTATCAGAGTAACCTCACCAAAGCGCTTTGTTAAGGGCCCAACCAAAACCCCCTGCGCAACTGCATACATCAGACTCATAATCATCAGTAGTAACCCAACCTCCGCAGGACCATACCCGTATCTCTGCCAGGCAAAGAGGCCGTACACACTGGTAAATCCTGATTTACCAAAATTTACAGCGAACGCAGCAATAAGCCCTATAGCCATTGGACCCACAAGTGCAGTGTGGAAATTAACCTTAAAAAACCAATTCTTATCGTTTTTCTTAGTGGCGCGATTTTTCTCTTCCAATGATTCTGGAAGCCATACAACCATCACGGCCAAAGTCAGGAAACTAAACGCCGCTGCGATAAAAAACGGCACAGAAAGTGAACTAAACGCAAGCACTCCCCCGATACCGGGACCAAGAATCACTCCCAGTCCCGCGGCGCCACCAACCCGCCCCATAGCAGCACTGCGTTTGTCATCACTGTAGAGATCGCTGATCATTGCCATAGCTGCCGGAAAAGTTGCGCAGGAGAGCGCCCCCGCTAACACCTGCGCCCCATAAAGCATCCATAGCCTTGTGGCCAAACCCATCAGCAGCATTCCTGTACCCAACCCAAGCATTCCAAGAAGTAAAAAAGGCTTCCTTCCATGGGTGTCTGATAGGCTTCCCCACAGGGGCGCGAAAAGCAACTGCATCAGTCCATATACCGATACTAATAACCCAAGATGAATCCCTCTGCCACCAAGCGATTCGATATAGAAGGGAAAAAGAGGTATGGCGATCCCATACCCAACCATAGCCAGTGCAATACCGATGTAAAGAATAACTACCGCCCTCGTTGTCATTTTTTACTTTCCTCTTCACTCGATAGTTCAACAATGCCGGTCTCGCCATTTAAGCGTACCCGTTGCCCCTCTTTAAGCTCCACCGTAGCGTTTGCCACCCCAGCCACTGCAGGCAGCCCATACTCTCTGGCTACCACTGAACCATGACTAATTGGACCACCTGTTTCCATGATCAGCCCACCAAGCTTTAAAAACAGGGGCGTCCATGCAGGATTTGTGCCTATGGTAACCATAATATCACCTTTATTGAGACATTCCCCATCCTCCGGACGCCTGACAATTCGCACATAGCCTTCAAACACACCGGGTGATACCGGGACACCAGCCAATGCGTTCTCACCAGCTTCTACAGAAGCCGAATAGATACTCTCACCGGTACTGGTTACAATCCTTGGGGCTCTTCTGTTCATTTCAAGCTTATAGCGTTCCCTGTTTTCTGCTGCTTTTGCCCTGAGATCAAGACCGGAACGGATGTCTTCAAAATTTACCAAGAATATATCTTCAGGCTGCTTGAGACGACCCTTTGTAACCAGTTCCCTGCCAACCTCAAACAACTGCTCCCTGTAGATAGTTAACACATGACGCAGGTAGAACTTCGAGAGCTCCCGGACACCAAACATCTCCCTAAAGTCTCTGAGCATCTTTTCCACCTTTTTTGCTTTACCCCTGCACCCGAGCTCCTCCATCTTTTTTCTAATGCGCGCAATCGCTGCTTCAGCTTCCTCCCTGGCCTCAAAAAATCGTTTCAGACCTTCTTTGTACGTTTTGTTTTCGATGTGCGTATTAACAAGATCTACCACATAGGATGGATCCTCTTTCCATGATGGTACACCTACATCGAGTTCGATGTTGTTACGATGTCCATAGTTTTCAAGAAATGATTGTATCTGAGGGCTGTTCACCGTTGCGCGCTTTCCTGAACCATCCAGCTCTTCAGCGATTTTCAGAAGCGCCATACCCATCTCAGTTGTTACACTGTGGGGTATTGCCTTTTCTACTGCTTCAAGATCAGAAACATCATCCATACAAGTGCTCATGATCTTTCGTGCCTTTTCGATGTATGTTGAGGACACTGCAACAAAGAATACAATGCCAAAACCTTTCAACATAATGTCACCGGCTGTGTGCTCGATAAAGCGCATACGATCTTCACTTGTTTTCAGCTGCGCACACTCTGCCTTTATTTCATTGACCAACTCTTCACCATAAGCAATAGCCCCTTTTCTACCCGCCTCGGCACCGCGCTTGCCGACATTAAACATTCTTAAGGCACTCAGCCCATATCGGAGAGTATATCGGTTTAACAGTTTCAACATATTCAAACCCTTACCGCTTGTAATCTCCTTTTGCTCCCTTTGCAATAACTGAAGCAATGCTTTAGAGGTAACAGGATCTTTATCTATTGGATTATTTTCCAGTTTGCGCCGGAATTTTCGCATTCGCATTAACTCCGTTATATCGACAAAAAGCCGCCCCCCCAGATCATTTAAAGCCCAAAGCAGTCTTGAATCATCCAAATGCTTACCACCAAATTTCCTAATCGTATCCCTGACCATTTCCTTTATTACCTGAACACCCATCGGTGTAAACGGCTCCTGCATCGCCTGAGAGTAGTTATTCATGTTAAGATAGATTCGAAGCCCGTTTCGCCCCTGCACCCGTTCGGGCAAGTGGAATAGTGAAGTTACCGGACGCGACTGTACCAGATAGAACCGGTTATCTGCATAGGCCCATTCAACATCCTGCGGAGTGCCAAAATAGTTCTCAACCTGCAACGCAAGCTTAAGCATCGTCTTCACCTCTTCATTAGAGAGTGTTACCTTTTCCTGAAGCTCCTTTGCTACAGGTACCAAAACGATACCATTCGCTTTTCGCTCAGTCATGTGCTCCTTTTTTGCAACACTAGTCTCAACAATCTCTTCATTGCCTTTTTGAACAACCCACTGATCGGGGGTTACTTCTCCCCCTACAATCGCCTCACCAAGACCCCAGGATGAGTTTAGCAGAATCTGGTCACGACGGCCGTTTAGCGGATTTGCGGTAAAAAGGACACCGGATTTCTCTGAGAGAATAAGGTGTTGAACCACCACTCCATGTGCCAGATCAAGATTACTGATATCCAGTTTTTTACGATACAACAGTGCCCGGCTATTCCACAACGAGGCCCAGCATTGTTTAACACTTTTTAACAGCTCCTCTTCTCCCTGCACATTGAGAAATGTGGAGTATTGACCCGCAAAAGAGATCCCGGGCAGATCCTCGGCTGTAGCAGAGGAGCGAACTGCTATCACCGGTCTGCCCAGGGCCTTATAGATCGCTTCAATTTCAGCCTTAATCTCCCCGGGAACAACACCATCCACAAACCATCGCTTAATCTTCTCTGAAACACACTCCCCCTCTCTTTCATTATCAATACCAGCTTCTGAAAGCAGTGCTGTAATCTTTTCATCCAGTCCGTTAATCTTCACAAACTCCCTGTATGCATTGGTCAGTAAAACAAATCCGCCCGGAACAGGAAGCCCGGCCTCTATCATCTCACCAAGGTTTGCTCCCTTGCCACCCACTACGGCAAGATCAGTCTTTCGTACATCCTCTAAATTTTTCACATACAGGTAACTCATACTTCTCTCCTAAATGATGTGTATTTATAGTTTTAAGTTTTTCCCCTCAACGTGTTTCTTTCTTTTTGAGTAGCAAATTCACACTCCTTTCCTAAACCGACCGTCGGTATGTATGTAGGCAAAAAAAATGCCTTATCCACTACTCACCCCAAAAAGCGGTTCAAATACGGCTCTTTTATCACTACTGTTCCCGGAGAAAGCTTAAGAACCTCATTTATTATCTCCTCATAGTAATCCAATTTCTTTACCAGGCGCCCCCTGAGCTCTTTAAGATCCGGTGGGTTTTTTACCATTTCAGTGTTCACCAATTCTTCTGCTGAGGTATCCAGGCTATTCAACGCAAAGATAAGAAACTCAGAAAGTTCATGCGCATCACAGCTTCGGAACAACTTGTTTTCGATCCCCTCAGTAATAAACGTTTTGGTAATGATGAGCATTTTTGCCCGCAGTTTGGTTAGAATTTTACGTTCCAGTTTCAAGTTGTCATCTTCTTTAAATACTTTTTTAATTTTAGACCTCTGCTCTTTTGTGCCCGTTTTATGGCCCTGAATAGTTGCAATCATCACATTAAGCTTCTCTACTGCATTAAGGTCAGTTCTGTGCGCGATCTGCCCCAAAACCCTTAACACATGATCTGCATAGTTCTCCGATATCTGCTCGATTACATCTTCCTTGGACTGAAAGTAATGGTAAAAGGCACCTTTTGATACCCCCATTGCTTTGATTATATCGTTTACCGTGGTTTTCTCGTAACCCCTGGTGTTGAAAAGCTCAAGGGCGGTATTGAGAAAGTCCTGTTTTCGTTTCTCAGGATCGTGATGCCTGGTCAAAAGTGTCCTCCCTTCTATTTATACCGACCGTCGGTATGTTTAGTTTTAATATACCCCCATTTCATTGTGGAGTCAACACCTTTTTTTGCGATCTTTTTGTATACTCTCAAATATTTTCCCAGCTGTTTTCATTAAAACGGTGGGAATGGTTATAAACTATCATTGAAAGAGTAAACGGTGGCCAGAGGAAACTCTTGCAGCTAACACTAATGTATAGCCAATCAGGTTGGATGCTATTTGCCACTTTCTTTGACAGGCAAAAACCATACAACCCAAACAAACCATAAAAGCCACACCGAAGTCAATAGATCTCCCTGAATAACCTTAACGATGCCGTTTATACCCAAAAGACTAAGAAAGCCAAGTTGCCAGTACCGTCTTCTCATTAGCTCCTCTTTTTATAAAAAATGTTTACTCGTTAACAAACTAATTTTATCGCCCACGAGGCGTAGGGGCGCAAAGCCCCTGTTAAAAGAATATTACTCAGCATGCTTTTTGGGCATTTCGGTTTTCTCTAAACATGTGATATACAGTTAAATCTCCGGCATGCCGCTCATCAATTGTCTTATACCCAACCTTTTCATAAAGGATTTGATTCTTTTTGTCAGCAGTAAAAAGGTATACTCCTGAACTGTCTGGATCGTTTTCACTGATTGAATGAATTTGTGAAAGGAGTTTTTTTCCAATCCCCTGATTTTGATACTTGGGATGAACAGCCAGAGCTAAAAGTATGATGTAATTACCTTTTAAGCTCTTGGGTGCAGGTATAGTATTTCTCACTGAAAGCGCTCTTCCAATCCTTATTTTAAGTACCATGGGAGCAATGCAGCGCAATCTTTTCATCAGAAGTGTGATCCTTTTACCCAGTGGAAGTTTCCTGTTACTTTTAATAAGCGCCACCCCGGAAACTTCACCATCCCTTAAAGCAGCCAGCACCCTGCAACCGCTCTCAGCTACCCCCCTGGCTTCATTGGCTATATTCCTGCGATAAGCCTGGTAGGTACTATCTTTTGAAAAATCAAACAGATACTCTGTCATTACTTCATTTTTGAACGATTCAGCCACAACTTCTGCGCACTTTTCCACGTTCTCACTATCACAATCCCTGATCTCTACAGCACCCATCTCGTCTACTCCCGCTTATTTTAAAATTACCCAACTTGCGGCTAACACCGGCTCTACTAAGCAACGGTTCGCGATACAAAGGCTTTTACACACTTACAACTACTTCTCTATACAAATACAATACACGTAGTATAGAAAACCTTGCCCGTTTTCCGAAGCGATATTCCCTGAAAACAGGTTACCCTTGTAGTTCCTTTTTAAATTAATTTTTGCTTGGGTAGTATTCTTCCTTTTTACGCTTTTTGCTTCAAAACCATTAAACTGTGAGCCCTCCACCAATAAAAGCGCCAACACCTGTGACAAACACCCTTCGTCTCCTCCCCATTGTAACAAAGCGTTTGCACAATTACAGTGTTTGCGCAATTATGGTCCCACTTTGCCGTCCTAAATAACCCACTAAGAAGTATGCTATCGCCAATAGGTGCGTTTTTGAAACTATATATCGTGTATTGTAGATACCGCATCTTTGAGAGATGCCAGACAAAATGGTCTAAACCAGATCATTTCATCTGCTAACTTATACATAATCATCTCAAACCTAATCGAATCTATATCTTAACTACGTTTCTTTTTACTGAACCCCAAAATAGCATACTAATAAACAAAGGAGCTCTCTGGTGGGCTTTAGTACACCGCCATTTGAAAACTAACCAAAACCA
>JARUKZ010000032.1 GCA_029688955.1 Chitinispirillales bacterium ANBcel5
ACAGCCGGGCAAAGAGTTCTATGATTGGTTTTACCACTGGATCCTCCTGCCCAGAGCATAATTTTATTGACATCGGTATAGCTATCATATATTTAGTACACGCGGTTTAATCACGCACTGTAACATTGTAGTAGATGATTTACTTCCAAATACCCGGAGTAAGCGCCCGGAAAAAGAATGTCAGGACTTGAAAGTTAAAAAACATATGGAAAGCGAAGTAACATTCATAGAATTAATCGAAAAAGCCAAACAGGTCTACAATCCAAGAAAAATATCATCATTTATCGAAGCTGGTGGTGTCTCTGCTGCTATTCTTACAGAAGATAACAACATCTACATCGGTGTATGCATCGATACCGCTTGTTCACTTGGCATGTGTGCCGAACGCAATGCTATCGCCAACATGATCACCAATAGTGAAAGCAGAATTAAAAAGCTTGTATGTTATGGTGGAGAAAACATTATTCTCAGTCCATGCGGAGCATGCAGGGAATATTTGATGCAGTTAGATAAAGAAAGCGGAAACATCGAAATATTAAAAGATATTCATGAAATGAAAACGGTTAAACTGGGAGATTTGGTACCCGATTGGTGGGGTACACGCTTTGAAAGTCGTTATTGATGCTTGTGGGTATAGTGTACTGATATCTATCGATTAGTGAAGTATTTTTTCTCTTTTTTCTTTCATAGTTCATCCTGACACAAATGAACACATTTAGTACCACCGTTGATGTTTATTGGACCACTCTATTTTGCTACCAAGTTCGAGTGTGAATTCGAACTTGGTAGCCGGATATCTCCTTTCATCCTCTGAGTAAAAAAAGAAGCCACCGGCTTTTTTTAAATACCATGTCTTTAAATCGAAGTTACCTCTAATCTAAATTCTATCTTCATAACAGCAAGAACAATTTTGACCAGTCCCATTGTAGTAATATATAGTAATAGTTTTATCTAATGCGATAGCAGCAGCTAGCACGTTAGCATACATAGCTTTTGCTCTACTATCAGTTACTAATCCAAGGGAATAAGCTGTGGAGCCATTGCAAATCCAGAATGAGTTTCCTCTATCTCCTCCACCAGATCGCCCGAGCCCATCCATACAAATCTTCAGAAGCGAAACAGCGTTACCTGGAATGCTACAATTAAAAAAAAACAAAAGTGACAGGTTCCGGCTTTAACCCTTATCGTTTCGGGTTTATGCTTTAGATACAATTTACACGGTGGGTGGTTGTTGCCCGATATGCCCTACATGCTTCTGCTCGCGTTAAAGGAATAGCATTAAAGGCCAGGTGTACACCTCACCATGGTCCGGGGGGATTTGATGAAATTCTTGCAAAGCGTCCCTATTTATCGGTCACTGAATTTATATTATAATCAGTATTAAGGGAGTGTTGTCGTAACAGGGATATTGCGTCGCTCTGCTTTTCAGTATTGTCGTATAAACACAAGCACAAAAGAACTTTCATGCTAGATTTTCTCTCATTGATCCCCTTCGCAGCATTTGCATTAAATCTATCGATGTTTTCCTATGTTCTTGGACAACGAAGAAACTCTCCTGTTATAAGGTCATTTCTGATCTATGCTTTTTTTATGTTTCTTGTACCGTTATTGGATTTTTTAGTCAAGCTTCCACTTCATGCAGCGGTTGTCGAATTTTTGCATTCTCTGATACTCCCAATCATTTTATCATTGGGGTTTTTGTTCCTCAACTTTGTTCTTGAACTAATTAAAGAAAAACGCAAAAAACTGTATTGGTTAAGTATGGTGATGTTCATTGTGTCGGTTCTGATCACTACGATTTTTCCGCCACTTGAAATTCTCCATTTACCGAACACCTATATTTATGTGCCTTCAGTATGGCTCGTTATTGCGTTCTTTCTGTCACTGATTATTTCTCCAGTCTATTCTTTGTGGTTGTGTATAAAACGTATTCAGAGAAGTAATGATGCTCAGCTTGTTAAACAGCTCAGACTGGTATTAATCGGCTCATTGATCTCCACAATGATATCGATCACAGCAATTTGCAGCCCTGTTTTTCTACAAACATTGTTCCTAATGCGTTTTGCATCATTAGGAATACTCATCAACACAGCTTTCCTTTTCTTTGCAATAAGAGTGCACCACCTTTTCTATGTTGATGTGGAGAAAGTGGAGCATTCATTCAATGTAATCTTTGAGAACGTTCACGATGCAGTTCTTCTTCTTGAAGCAAACGGATCTGCTGTTCAGATTAATTCAAGCGCCCGTAAGCTCTTTAATACTCCAGTAATGAAACTAACCCGTTCCTTTCTTGAGCAACATATTAAAGGATATAGTTTTATTCAGGATGGTGATGCTATTTCAGCTTCAATTTCAGACAACTTAGACACCAAAGATCTGATTATATCTCAATCACTTGTAAAAAGGTCAGATGCATCTTTTGGCAAACTGCTGATTATACATGATATCACAATGCAAAAAAGAGCTGAGCAGCAGCTGACACGTGAAAAGAACCTACAATCAATCGGACAGCTTGCTGCGGGTATTGCACATGACTTCAATAATTTCCTTTGCGGAATAGTTGCGAATATCTCGCTTGCCAGATTAGAACTGGACGCGAAAAGTAATGCAGCCCAGATACTCTCTCAAGGCGAAGCAACAGCACTTTCTGCACGCGGACTCACCAGGCAAATACTTTCATTTTCAAAAGGCAGTTCTCTTCCAGGAGAAATTTTTGAACTTAATGAGATCATCAAAGATACCGCTGAGTTTTCAACCAGGGGATCAGATATAAAACTGCATTTTGAAAGTGATCTAAATCCAGTTTTTATAAAAGGTGATAAGACCCAAATTCGCCAGGTTATTCAAAATATTGTTATAAACGCTATCCAGTCTATGCAACAGGGTGGAGATATAAAAATAAAGATTGAGAAAACAAAGGACACAAATACTGCTGCGGGTTTTAAACCAGGAAACTATCTTAAAGTGATCATACAAGATCAGGGATGTGGTATGGCACCTGAAATTTCATCCCGGGTCTTTGAGCCCTATTTCACTACTAAATCGACTGGAAGCGGACTTGGACTCGCTGTAGCCTATTCAATTATAAAAAATCATAAAGGAATTCTCACGATAGATTCTAAATTAAACCAAGGAACTACCAGCACTATTTTTCTTCCCATTACTGAAACACAAGCACCGGTAAAAACGATCCCGGAAGATCTCAGGGTTCAGACATCAGGCCGTATTCTTCTGATGGATGATTACGCCCCGGTTCGCTTAAGTTTGGCCCTGCTACTTAAACGACTTGGGTTTTCTGTGGATGAAGCATCCTCAGGTGACCAGGCACTAAAAATTTTTAAAGCAGCACACCGTGAAGGAAAAAGGTACAGTGCTGTAATTACAGACCTTACAGTACCAAACGGCATGGGTGGTTGTCAGCTTGCAAAACAACTACACCTCATAGATCCGGCACTGATAATCATTATATCAAGCGGATACAGCGAAGAAGTAGAGTTTTCAGACTACAAAAGCTATGGTTTTGCTGCAGCTCTGCATAAACCCTATAATATTAATGAGCTTAAAAAAGTACTGGCATCAGCACTACCCAAAGAGGTCAACCCCTGATACTCTTTTCTGATACTACAGTCACAGACTTACCCAAAACTATTTTATTTCTTGAATTTTCGTAATTTACTTCGTATAATTAAGTAGTAATCACTATTCATTTACCCCATCGCCTCTATGAAAGTGAATTGCTATGACTCAGAATTCTACTCCAGAAAGAAAATTATCTACAGATCAGCCAAAGAATGTTCATGAAGACTATTACGACAAGAATAAAGATGAACTGAGAAAACGTTTTCCTAAAAGAAAAACAGACGATAAATTGGCGTACCTAAAACAAGTAGTTCTTGTTTTTGGCAGTGCTATCATCATTATCTCCTCACTCATCAAAAAGATACCTCTTCATAAAAGCTTCACCGAAGTTGCAGGTTGGGATGTAACTATTTTATGTTGCGTAATCAATTTGACATTCGCCTATGCATTTGGTTTTGCTGCGGTTGTAGATGATTGGTGGTTCTTTTTTCCCGACCTGTTTACCGGCATTATATGGCAAATTGGGGATGGGCAGATGATCCTGGGAGATGTTCTCTTTTATCCACTTGCGGTTATTATGGGACATGTAACGGTCATAGTAACAGTCAGAATGAACAATCCGATAAGTAATGCAAAACTCGACGCATTGCTCAAAACAGCTTTTTATATGATCTTGTTTACTATTACTTTTTTCGGTATAATTTTCGGTTCCACAGTGTTTAAGGGGATGATTCTATGGCTCTATCTACCATTTGGACTCGCAGGTCTTTTCTTTTACAAGCATTATAACGCGTTTCAACTCTGGGTTACCACAATTGTCTTTGTAACAGTTGAAATTCTTTGGGATGTTGTGGCCCGGGTTCAGGGGATCTGGATATTCCCCGATTCCTCAACTCACCCGGGACTCTATTTTAACGAAATTGAACTCTTTAGCATTCTCAATTTTCCCGTTATATGGCAACCGGAAATGACACAGATGTCCTTCATCTCAGGGCTTATATGCCTGGTTTTCTTTCACCTTGCGCGTATGCTGCTTAATAAACCAGATTTAGCAGAAAGGCCAGGACCATGAACTTCCCGCTCTATTTGGCAATTGACGGGGGGCTTTGCATTGTGAGCATTGCTTTGCTTTTCCCTCTTTTTAAACGGCTCGACATAATAGAGAAAAAAGCATTCATTTTTACGTTTCTTCTGCTCTGTATCCTCTCGTCTGGATTTCAATACATCTGCCTCATCCGTGTAGAAGCCTGGTTTGTACACCCCGAGAACACATGGCTAATTCCATTACGAATTGCCGGTTCCCCTGTTGAAGAGTACCTGTTTTGGTACTCTTTTGCCCTGCTTATGCTTGAGTTTTATCTTTACCCAAGAGTGTATTTAAGATCAAAAAGGATAACCAAACCCGAACAATGCAAAAGTTTATACCTCAAAGCGCAATAACTCCAATCCAAAGGGGGATGTAGTGGAATGGTTTCTGATATCATGGGTGGCTGGAAGCTGTGTTGTTGCTATCGCTATGATTCTATTAACCGGTCTCAAAGTCGATCTCAGAGCCGCACTGCTATGTGTTGCAACTACATTCACACTGCTCTTTATCATTGAGCAGTATGCCACGTATGCAGGTATTTGGTCCTGGAACCCTGATGTTTCTTTGATAATGATCGGACGGGTGCCGCTTGAGGAGATGATGCTTTATATTACCTCTCCTACTTTAACAATTCTCTTTTTTGAGGGGTTTAGATGGTTATTGCCACCACAGAGAAAAGACTGCTCATAGGTAAGTATGTCGGAGCGCTTAGTTGGTGCAGGAGAAAAACTTAAACACTCAAGTAAAATGACCGGGGTAATTAAAAAAATGTGTCTTATATTATCACCGGCATAAAAAAGCCGCTGGGGCAAGTGCCCCAGTCCAAAGGGATACGGGAATGTTACTGGCAGAAGTAAGCATTCCGCTATCCACTACGCCGGAATTTCGGCTACCCCTTAAATGCGGTCGTACCCATCCTGCAGAGCAACTCCTTTGAAAGCCAAATGCTGTATTTACAAACGACGCACGGGTAAAACGCGCCAGGGGGGACGGAAGGTGGCACTTTCTTAAGTGCCAGTGCCCTCAAAAAAGCGGAGTCCTCGCAGCGCTACAACCGAGGCACCGAGGAGGTACGACGAGCCTGGAGGACATTGTGCCCGAATGGGTAGAACCGGTGCCGTCCGCGGCAGGCGCCCAGGATATTATGGTTATACACCAAAATGCAATCAGTAGATATGAAACACCTGGTATTGGATTATCCTTTTGCATTGTACACAGCTCCAAAACGCCTGAATTAGGAACTGAAAATCCCCTTGGCAAAGAAACCGTCATTTTCTTCTTCCACCCGGGATTATGGCATAAGAGCTCCCCGGCACACCATTAGCTCTTCATTTAATAAAGAAAACTGTGGGGACAAAAAACTGAGGAGCAACAGAAATGAATATCGGATTTATGGGCATGGGCCGTATGGGCAGCAGAATGGTGACTCACCTTATTATCGATGGCAGCAACGATATTTTTATCTATAACCGAACCAAATCCAAGCTCCAGCCGCTGCTCTCTATGGGAGCAAAAGCGACCGATTCCCCTGCGGAGCTGGCAGACAGGGTATCACTTCTGTTCACCATGCTTTCGGGCCCCGAAGCGGTTGAAGAGGCTGCAATCGGGGAACGGGGTTTCTTAAGCGCCCTTAAAGAAAACTCCATATGGGTAGATTGCAGCACCATTAACCCCGAATTTGCTAAAAAGATGTCAGATGCTGCAGGTAGTGTGGGGGTTCGCTATGTCGATTCACCGGTCGGTGGCTCTTTGATCCCCGCTCAAAAGGGTGAGCTTGAGTTTTATGTCGGTGCAAGCCATAACGACTTCGAAGCGATACGCCCTGTTCTGGAAATGATGGGGAAACGAGTAACGCACATGGGACAAACTTCCATGGGTGTAGCCATGAAAATGGTTCACAGCCTTCTACTTACCGGTACCATGTTTCTGGCCAGTGAGGCACTTATCCTGGGCGAAAAAACAGGATTATCCAGGCAACAACTTTTAGAAACCCTACTGCAAAGTCCGGTATCCCCACCTTTTCTGCAGTCAAAACGCCAAAACTTTGAATCAGGATCACATCACACCCACTTTGCACTGAATCTTGCCCTGAACGATCTTCACCAGATACAATCCACAGCGTTTAACGCCGACGTAATTCTCGGAGCCACATCGGCCATTAAGGAGTTTTTTGCCTGCGCAAACAATGCCGGGCTCTCTGAAAAGGATTTTTCTTCAATATACCATTTTCTTAAAAACCCCTCTGAGAGGCAATAAAGAACACCATTTAACCTATACTATGCAACAGGGGTTTAGGGCAATGCAGAAAATCATAAATTTCCGCACACCTGACTTTTGTTTCATCCCGTCTCTATTTATCTTTTTGCTGACACAGCAGTTTCAGAGAAACCGGAAAGCTTAGTACCTGTGAAAAACAGCACCAAAAAATATCAGCGCATCGATAAAATTCTCTCAAACCTTGGTTACTGCAGCAGAAGCAAAGTTAAAGAGTTGCTCTCTGAGCACAGAGTTTCAGTGATGGGCAAAGTGATAAAGAATCCATCACTGAAGGTTGAGCCATCACAGGTAGTAATCGATAATGAGGCGCTGGATCATCCCGATGGGATAACGATACTTCTCAACAAACCTGCCGGATATGTATGTTCTCATAACAGTAGTGAGGGTCGTAGAGTTTATGATCTGCTGCCCGAACGGTGGATGAAAAGAAACCCGGTACCTGTAACTGCAGGACGTCTTGATAAAGATACCACCGGTGCACTTTTGATTACCGATAACACCCAACTTGTCCACAGGCTAACCTCTCCCAGGCAGCACGTACAAAAAAAGTACCGTGTCACAGTAGACAAACCACTTAACGATACCCTTATAGTGCTGTTTTCTTCCGGGACACTAACCTTACCGGGTGAAGAGAAACCCTGTCTTCCAGCAGACCTTACCATTATCGATGAGTATACAGCTGATTTAACCCTTACCGAGGGTCGATATCATCAGGTAAAAAGGATGTTTGCTACACAGGGCTATAGTGTAGAGGCGCTTCACCGCATGAGTTTTGCAGAGTATACTGTAAAAGGTTTAAAGGAGGGTGAGTGGGTAGAGCTGTAGAGAAGAGTTTAGTGTCTTAAAAAGCAGACATATCCAGTTGATAGGCAGTCTGATCGCAGGCGCCGCCACTTTCATTACACTGCCTTAGAAAACTTTGCCAACTTTGAATAGCAATCTGCAGATTTTCTGAACTGGGGTTTTCCTGATACATATTTTTGCGCACCGATGCCAGGTGGTAGGGCACTTCAAAGGAAAGAGTATTTGAAAAACGTGAAGTAGTGTTATTGATTCTTGTAAGAACTCGTTCAGCTTCGCTGTAACGTCCTCTGGCATTGCGGCTAAGCGCCTCAAGCATTAACCAGAACGGATCATTTACACTGTGTTTTTCAAGTAATTTTTCTGCTTTGGCAATTAGGCCCTGTTCAATATAACTATGCACCAGAAATACGATAAGAGAGTCAGCAGATTCGCTACCTTTGATTTCATAGCCGTTCTCAAGATTTGGGATAGCCCTGAGAAAGTTTCGGGAGTTGTAATGAGCTATCCCCTGTCTGAGATAGGTAAGGTATTGCTCATTGGTTTCGTCCTGCTCCTCAGAGGCCGCGTCCGTTGGGGTTGGTTGTCTTTGTGAAGGCGTTCTTTGTACTGCTGTTTGTGGAACGGTTTCAGTTTTGGTCTCAGCCACCTCTGGCTTCCGCTGTTTAGTTTCGTTTTCCTCTTGAGCCTCTTGCTTGTCAGGAGTTTGAGTTTCAGCTATCGTGACCTCTTTGGTTGCCGATCCTGGCTGTCTGGAAAAAAAGAGGTATACGCTGAGTAAGAGCGCGCCCAAAAGCAGAAATGAGAGTGGCAGCAGTAAAACCATGGGAGATTTTCTGGGTGGTGCAATAGGAAAGTCTATCGTGTGTTCCTGTGTGCTACTTTTGATTATGGTATCCGGTGTCTCTGCAGTGATATCTTTAAGTACAGTCAATACATCTTTATCCAGTTCAGATGCGTTTTTGTAACGCTTCTCCCTGTTTACATCCATCATTTTTTTCACGATACGAATGATTGGCTTAGGAGCATTTATTTCATCATACACTCCCCGTATCTTCATGCCTATAAGCTCATTTAGTACTCTTTGAGGGTACGCTTTCTTCCCCGCGATCAGCTCATACAGCACACACCCTAAGGAATAGATGTCACAGCGGCTATCCAGTTTATCCTTACTGAACTGTTCGGGACTAAGATAGGCAAATGTTCCGATTAGTTTTGAGCGGGTAGTATGAATGCTCACTTCATTTGGTCTTGCGATACCAAAGTCTGCAAGCTTTACTGTGCCGTTTGAAGCGATGAGTATGTTGGCAGGTTTAATATCCCTGTGAATAACCCCCTCATAGTGCTTTCCATAGAGGCTTATTTTCTGGTTCCCCGCATAATTGAGTGCTTCGCAAACATAGTGTGTTATGGAGAGAGCAAGGTGAGCAGGGAGGGTTCCGTTTCTTGCGAGTAGTTCATTTAATGAGATTCCATCAACAAATTCCATCTCTATGTACGGTATTTCTCTCCAGAATGAAAACCCGTACACATCAAGGATATTTGGATGACAGAGATTGGCGCTAATCTTGGCTTCCATTTCGAGCCGGTTTTTACATTCAGCACTGTAACCGGGCTTTAGGATTTTTATTGCTCTTATGACCTCTAATTGCTCGTGGAAGACCTTGTATACATCAGAGCTCCCCCCACTCGCGATAAGTTCAAGTATGCGGCAATGCCCAAGCTTCTCATTTACAGTGGGTCTCGGCGCAACATCTGTAAAGCAATAATCCATCTTCGTTTCGTGACTTTCTGTAATGTGCGAAATCAACGGAAGATCTAAAAAATTCAAACTATCAGGGATAGCTATAAGATCCTTCAGACCTTCAAGTACTATCTTACCAATATATGAGCACGTTGTTCACCGGTCAAACTGATTTCCCCAAAAGCAGTAGTGAACCGTTTCGAATCAGTATTCATTATAATATATATTAATGTGGCAGGGGTGTGAGGTTTGAAATAGCAATTAAGTTTCAGGGTTTCATACAGGTGCTGATCAGCAAACTACGTTGTAACCTACTGTTGTGGTTTTAGTTACAGCGCAAGCCGGGCCAATCACCCAAAACGTTTCTTGTATCCATCGGGAACACATGTTTTAACTTCAGTATGCACCCTAATCAGGCTCTCCTTTTACCAGTTAAACTGAGTGAGTACAAAGCCGCCACCATAATCTTAATCTAGTCAAAGCAGTAGTTTATTCTTCAATAGATCAGGGGCGTTAATAATTTAAATGTAGCCATTAATTCTATGCAGGTTATAAAAAAATATTGCGCTAAAATCATAGTTTTACCTTCTCTCTCTAAAATGCACACTTGTAATAGTGCCAAGAAGTAATTATTTTAAGCATCTTCTTTTTATAGTTTCTTTCACAATGTTCAGGAGGACAAATGCGTCGTTTTTTTACCTCAGAAAGTGTGTCTCAGGGGCATCCTGACAAGGTTTGCGACCAGATTTCAGACGCGGTACTTGATGCTATGCTTGCTCAGGACCCAAATTCACGGGTTGCTTGCGAGACATTGGTTACAACCGGTCTGGTTGTTGTTGCAGGAGAGGTCACAAGCAAAGCCGTAGTGGATATACAGGAGATTGTGAGAAAGACTATAAGGGAGATCGGTTACGATAAGCCCGCGCTTGGTTTTGAAGCAGATGGTTGTGGGATACTCACAGCACTTCACCAGCAGTCCCCCGATATTTCTCAGGGAGTTACACAGGGTGAGGGACTACATAAAGAGCAGGGGGCCGGTGATCAGGGGATAATGTTTGGCTTTGCCTGTAATGAAACCGACGTATGTATGCCTCTTTCCATTCACTTCTCCCATAGAATAGTAGAAGAGCTTGTTAAGTTACGCGAGAGTGGTGAAATCCCCTATCTTCGTCCGGATTCAAAGTCTCAGATTACAGTCGAGTATGATGACCTTACACCCAAGCGCGTAGACACCGTAGTAATCTCCACACAACACGATCCGGATGTTGAACACGCGACTATCAAACAGGATATGATAGAGAAGGTAGTAAAAAAGGTAATTCCTGCTGAGTTGCTTGATTCTGATACGACCTATCATATTAACCCCACCGGCAGATTCGTTATTGGTGGTCCTCATGGTGATTCGGGTGTAACCGGAAGAAAAATCATTGTTGATACCTACGGGGGCTATGGTGCTCATGGCGGTGGAGCGTTTTCCGGAAAAGACCCTTCAAAGGTAGATAGAAGCGCCGCGTATGCTGCACGATGGGTTGCCAAAAACGTGGTCGCATCAGGACTTGCCACCCACTGTGAAATTCAGCTCAGTTATGCTATCGGTGTTCCTGAACCACTCTCAATCCACGTGGACACTTACGGGACTGGTAAATTATCGGAGCTTGAAATCTGTGAAGTGATAAGAAAGGTGTTTGATCTTACACCCGCGGGTATCATTGAAAAACTCGATCTGAAGCGCCCGATCTACAGAGAAACAGCGCGTAACGGGCATTTTGGCCGTGAATTGCAAGATTTCACCTGGGAAAAAACCGATATGGTGGAACAGATCAAAAAAGAGGCCGGGCTTTAAGCTGGCGCTTAAATGTGCAGTTCATCATTATGAGCTGCTTAGTTGAGCAATTTAGAATTTTAACATATATGGTTCCGCACCTGTACAACGCTGTACTTAGGGACGTGGATAAAGGATTCAAGGTTGATACCCGGCTCGCGCCAGTCGCGATCTCCGGGTTTTTTTGTATATTTAACCTTAAAAAAACACAATTTTTACCAGGTGGAATCGAAACACCTCTTATGTTAGGAATATGCTTACAAAAAGGTGTTTTTAAATAACTGCATCTTTTTGAGCTGGAGTAATTTTATGACTAAAATACTAAAAAAAGAACAGCTTTCAGATTCAGTATGGCGCTTTCGTCTCCAGGCGCCTCGTATCGCAAAGAAGAGAAAAGCCGGACAATTTATCATTTTAAGACCATCGGGCGATAGTGAGCGAATTCCTCTCACCATCGCCAATGCAGATCCTGCAGCAGGATGGATTGAGATTATATTTCAGGCCGTTGGCAAAACGACCATGATCTTACGGGACCTTAAAGAGGGGGATTCAGTACTGGATCTTGCCGGCCCTTTGGGTAAACCAACCCATATCGAAAATTTTGGTAAAGTGTTATGTATCGGTGGTGGAGTTGGTGTTGCACCTCTTTACCCGATCATAAGCGCTCTGTACGAAGCAGGCAATGAAGTAACATCTGTTCTGGGTGCAAGGACCAAAGATCTTCTAATTCTTGATACGGAGATTTCAGAGAAATCTTCACGTACTCTTATCGCTACCGATGATGGATCGGCGGGGAAAAAGGGGTTTGTATCGGATGTATTCAATGAACTGATCTCAAATGGTGAAATTTTTGACGCGGCGTTTGTGATCGGACCGGTTATGATGATGAAAGTAACCACATCGCTGACAGTCAAAGCCGGCATAAAAACATACGTTTCCTTAAATCCTATAATGATTGACGGAACAGGGATGTGTGGCGGCTGCCGTATTACGGTAAATGATAAAACAAAGTTTGCCTGCATCGACGGACCTGAGTTTGATGCATCAGGAATTGACTGGGATGAGATGGTGAAAAGGCTTGGTAGTTATAGAGATTTTGAAAGTGATGCCCGGGACCAACACACGTGCAGATTGGAAGGTAAGTAATGAGTAATACAGAGGTAAGCAGAAAAAAAGCAACACGAGTACCTATGCGGGAGCAGGATCCTGAGCGTAGAGCAAGAAATTTTTCTGAAGTCCCTCATGGCTACTCAGAGCAGGAAGCAATGGAAGAAGCAAAACGCTGCCTTCAATGTAAAAAACCACTGTGTGTTGACGGATGTCCTGTGAATGTAAAAATTCCTGAATTCATTAAGTTAATTGCGGATGGCAAATTTGCTGAAGCAGCACGAAAACTAAAGGAGACCAACGCACTTCCTGCTGTGTGCGGCAGAGTATGTCCACAGGAAGAACAGTGTGAAATACGTTGCATTCTGCAAAAGAAAGGTAACGCTATAGCAGTTGGAAACCTGGAACGATTTGCCGCCGACTGGGAACGTGACCACAATGCGGTGAAACTTCCTGAAATCAAACCTTCTAACGGTAAAAAGGTTGCCATTGTTGGTTCTGGTCCTGCAGGTCTTACCTGCGCGGGGGAGCTTATCAAAGAAGGGTTTGATGTAACAATTTTTGAAGCGCTGCACGAAGCCGGTGGGGTGCTGGTGTATGGTATACCGGAATTTCGCCTGCCTAAAGAAATTGTAAAACAGGAAATAGACTACCTTACAAAACTTGGTGTGAAGATAGAGAAAAACTTTATTATCGGAAAAATAGCTACAATTGATGAGCTACTCACCGAAGAGGGTTTTGACGCGGTATTTGTAGGAAGCGGCGCGGGCCTTCCTTCATTTATGAAAATTAAGGGAGAAAACAGTATAGGTGTCTACTCTGCAAACGAATACCTTACCAGAAGCAACCTCATGAAAGCTTTTGAAAAAAACTCCCCTACCCCTATTATGAAGGGGAAAAAAGTTGTAACAGTTGGTGGTGGTAATGTAGCAATGGATGCTGCACGGACTGCAATAAGGCTTGGTGCCGAAAATTCCAGCATCGTTTACCGTAGAAGCGAATCTGAAATGCCGGCTCGTGTCGCCGAAGTTCACCATGCAAAAGAGGAAGGCATCGAGTTTAATCTTTTATGTAATCCGGTTGAAATACTTTCTGACGACAAGGGGTTTGTTAAAGGTATTAAGTGCATAAGGATGGAACTTGGAGAACCCGATGCCTCCGGAAGAAGAAGGCCTGTACCTATCGACGGAAGCGAGTTTATGATCGATTGTGAGGTGGTAGTAATAGCTATTGGTAATAGCCCAAACCCCCTTATACCCGAAAGTACTCCTGAACTTGAGATTTCCAAGTGGGGGACAATCGTAGCGGATGAAACCACTGGTCAAACATCAAAAAAATATGTTTATGCGGGTGGTGACATCGTAACAGGTGCAGCCACAGTTATTTTAGCAATGGGTGCGGGAAAAATCGCAGCGGAAAACATTTGCAAAGATCTTAGAGATCAAAAACAATAATGATTACTCAAGCCTCCGAAGTACTTTGGGGGCTTTTTCGTTTCACTTATCTGTCTTAGCCTCCTCTTTCAGCACTCTTTTTACCTCTTGATAAGCAAATCTGTCATCAATTTCTGTAAGACATTCAAGGTTTAATGACCCAAAGATGGCTATGATTCTTTACCCCAAAGATATCCATTTGTTTTTTTCTCCAGCAGATCACAGGCTTTTTTCATGTTTATCTCCGGAAAAGTTTGGGAAAGGGCAGTAATTTTATTTTGAATACTTTTTAGAAAAACTTGTGCTTCTGAAGTATCAGGGGATTTGATTTCATGCTTAAGAGCGAGTAAAACATTTTCATAGGCACTGATAAATTGCAACGAGCGCTCATCAATACAACACTGTGCAAAACGTTGCCAAATAAAGGAGATAGCTAGTTCACTGGGATGAGCCATATCAGAGGCAAAAAAACGATAATCACGAAGTTCGTCAAGCAAAATCTCATATGAAGGGAAGTAATAAGAATCTGGGTACAATTCCTGAAGTTGACTAACAGAACACATAAGATGTGCTTTACTAACGCTGTTTTCATGGGGATCATTACGCAAATGACGTACCGGACTAATTGTGAAAATAATTTTTATACCAGGATTAATTGCATACACTAAATCTAGTGAATCTTTACAGGTTTGCACGATCTGTGAAACGGTTTCTAATTTGCGGCAAAATTCACTATTGGGTAGTTTATGACAGTTTGAAACCAAACGTCCATTCTCTTTTAACCGGTATGTGAACGCGGTTCCAAAAGTAAGAATCAGATGGGTGCAATCTTTAAGTGAATCGTGAGCTCTACTTATACTTTCATTTATCTTTTTTACTACTACCCGGTTTTTTTTCCCTGAAAAAGAAGAATGGTGATCAAAACAATGATATAAATCGTTATATTTGAAAAGATCTTTTTCTGTATATCCTTCACCAGAAACAACTCTTTTGACAGCAGCAGCCAAAGAGAGAGGATTAAACAGTATTCCGGTGGGATTACTATTTACAGAGAACAGATAGTTATTAAGCTTATCGGTGATATTTTCGGCAAAACAGGAGCCAAGAACCATAATACACTTATTATGAGAAATTGGTGTTTTGCACCTTTTAGCAGGCACTGTGGTTCTAAACAATAATTCTTTCATAGCGATTCATCTTTAACCATAAAAAATACCCGCAGTAACAGGGATGCTGAAGATTAATGATCGTGTATTTTCAGAAGATTTTCTTCTCGGCGAAAGCCTGGTTTTTGCCTCGTTCTAAATTGGTTCAGGGGATTTTTTTCAGCTCAATGTTTGTTGGATTCGGTAAACATCTTTTTTACCTGATTAATCGAGTCCAACGGTAATTTTCCCATCCATTATTACAAGCCCTTTAAATGCCTCTTGTGCAGTGCCGGAGGATTTAAATGACCTTGGTCCTTTTCCTGCACCAATATAGTAGCCTATTTTGTATACAGTATCTCCGCTTTTCACTGAAGCCGGCTCTATATGTATCCCAAGCATATCCACCCTGCAATTTTTCCAATAAGGTGGCGCGTTGCGCATTCCACCAGGAAGATAAAAAAGGCCTTTGGTCCTTCCCCACACAAACTGAAACAGAAGGTTGCTATTGATACTGGCCCAAAAAGAAGGGCAGGATACTTCTCTGAAATTTTTTTGAAAAGAGCTAAAAGACTCTTTAAGAGAGCCGCTTGAAAAGTCGAGATTATTTCCGGTCCAATGATCATTTACCAGATAAATTGGAGAAAGAAACTGCTCTTTTACATCTACATCCTGCTGGGCAACGATTTGATCCAGTACAAGCAATCCATCATCTCCCCACGTAAGAACCCTTACATCTCTATTGAGAAGCAGATTACCTGCCACCCCGTAGTATTCTATTCTTCCGCTGGTATCGAATCCATCCCTCTGAAAACGATCATAATGAAACATAACTTCCCATGACTTCACAGCCTGCACTAAAGAAGGGATTCCAAGCAAAGCGGCTTTAAAGGGAGCCACCAGTTCCGGTTGAGAATGTACGCTGAGTCCTATCTGGGGATGATCTCCCAGAGCTTTCCAGGCTACACTTCTGGTGGTACGCACATTTCTTCTGTAACAGACTTCTATAAATGGATAGATATGACTTGTGTTTATGGAGTTTTCAACCTGTCCCGCAGAAAGCCCTCTAAGCTCTTCGGTGAAAGGCAAAGCAGCCAACAGTGCCAGTTCAAGACCACTTTGACTCTGAAATAACAGCTCCCATCCTTCATGCTTTTGCTCAAAGCCAAAAACCCAGGGTCCAGTCCTTTGCTTATTAAGCATAAGGTTTTGGTTCATCCACGCCAGAAGCTTTGAAGTTAAGTGTAATGCTCGCGGATCTTTATGCCACAAGCCCCATGCAAGGGCAAGAGGGCGTGGTATGAACATGGGCATATCGTGCCCTCCGGGGGCAAAGATCAATCCTGTGGGTAGGCAGAAATGAAGCAAAATGTCAAAAGTTCTCTGGTGATTTTTACGCACTAAAAAGGAAGGACGTTCCCGGCCATGCAAAGAATATGCAGCAAATCCCAGTACAAGCCATAAACCATAGGAAAGTATCTCGGGATTAAAAAACCCATGATTTTCGGCTGTAAAATCGGGAAACAAGTTACAGGTGGTGACCGCTTTTGCTACAGAGTGATCAAAGTATTGAGAGTGATCAGAGGAATCAAACACACTTGAGGCAATATTTACCGACCATATCTTAAGTGTTTTCTCCCATAATGGTACATTTTTATGGTCCTCACAGAGGTTAATTGCCCAGGCAATAACCATGGCATCCTGAGCATTTTCCTCTACTTTGGTATCTACCTGGCTTCCACTGGGCGGAGATACCCCGATGAAACGATTGGCTTCATGGGCAACAATTTCTCTCGTTCTTCTTTTTAAACCCTTATCAAGAATATCGCCGGCAAATACTGAGGTGATAGCCAGCACGGTAGCCCACAAACTGCTCCTCCAATTTTCTCCCCACCGTTTACGTTCAAGAAATGTTGGTACATCTTTTCTGCCTGTTATGTGTGTATCACAAGCCCACCGAACCCCTTTTTTGATTCTTTCACTCAGCTCTTTTTGATTTATGGTTTCTTCAATGATTTCCGATTTTTTGAGGTAGTGAAAGGCAGAGAGTATACAAAGGATGTTGAGATGCGGCCTTATGACGTATTCTATTACCGGTGAAGATGATCCTACAGTGCGCATATTGAAACTTTGAGGGTCGGTAGATCCAAAAAGCCCGGTGGCATCACCGAAGTCCTGCCAGGATTCCAAATAATACGGTAGCGCTTTTGAGAGAAGCTTTAAAATTTTATCCGATTCCAGTTTCTCAGTAAAATGAAGCATTATTTTGCCCGTTTTGTTTAGTGTTTAAGCGGTCGCTCCATGGGATAGATAAAGATTGTATCCTCAGGAGCACTTTCTGTGCATTTTCTGGCAAATTCCCTGGCAGTATTTGAATCATAAAGAACCAGAAATGAATCACCAAAAAACCTGGGCAAGCGATCACCTTTTAACCACTCAATATGTTTATTTACCTGCAGACGCAGGAATTGTGTGTCGCTTCCGGAATAGCCAATTCCTAAATAAGCCATCACTACTCCTACCTATAGTAACTGTTTATGAGATGATCGAGAAAATATAAATAATATTGTAGTAGTAGAGCAAAAACCTGACCTTACAAACCAACGCTCCAGGAGCTGTTTTTTGAAAATGCACTATTCTCAAGAGCAGACAAAGTGCCAAAAACAGGAATTTGCTCCTCAAGCCCAAACCTGTTTAATTGATTTTCAATTTCGGGTGATGGATCTAAGATAGCAGCATATCGCCCCAGCTCTTTAATGTTTTGATGAAAATGAAGAATCTGTTTTGCCCCAACCTCATCAATATTCAATACATCTGACATCTCTAATACAACGACTTTCCATTTCGATGACAGAATCTTTTCAAATTCCTTTTTTAATCCCTCAATCTTAGAATCAACTACCATGCCAACCATCTGGAGTTGGGCATATCTGGTTTTTGGGAAAAAATAGAGGTCCAAATACTGCTCAGGGGCACTGGATTCAGTAGAAGCAATCTCGGTCTTGTGTTGTTTTAGCCTGTAGGTAACATTTTGAACGGTTTTGTAGGGAAGTTTCAATGTAGCAGCAATAATCCTTGGTTCAACTTCTCGCTTAACCAACCTGTACACTCGTCTGTACATTTCATCTGAAAGCTCTCCATGATTACTCTTCATATAACTTTTAACTCCCCTCGTTTCTCCCCTACATTCTATCTTTTTTATAAGCTGCAGTCAAGAGTTATAACAGGACTGTGGGCCTCAAAAAGATCACACACCAACACTTTTTTTTGATAATCACCATCTCTCTGAAAAATAATACCGATAAAAGCCCCTAATTCTTGTTTAAACACTATGAATAGGTGTAATTTTCTATTTTGGTGTTTTGATGTATTTTATGTAATAAAAATGAAAACTAAACTTGGAAAAATCGTCTCGTGATCAAAATAATCATAGTTTTTATACTCGCTGCAGTAACAATAGCCCACTCACTTGAACGTTTCACCAATTACGGCGCAACCACTGCTGCAAACGGTTTCTTAAAAAACAATGATTCACTCCTGGTAGCCTCAAGTGGTGGATTATTTATATATAACACTGCAACAGGAGATGGAGAGCTGATCGATGACTCCCACAGATTTCCTGACCCCGATCTCACTGCTATAACCCAGGATGAAGACGGCACCATCTGGATCGGCTCACGAAACGGCTATCTCTACCGCAGAAGCAGAAATGGAACCCATACTGTTTTTTCCAACTACCATTTAGCAGAGTGGGGAATCAATGATATTTATCCTTACAGAGACTATCTGTTAATTGCTTCTGACAGGGGGTGCAGTGTCTTTGATCCCAAACGAGAAGCTGCAATAAAAAATGCTTCCAGAATAGGAGACTTCTTCAGCTCCAGAGTAAATACCATTAGAAGCTATAACGACACCATCTATCTGGGCTGCGAGGAAGGTATTGCTACTTTAAGCACCGATTTGAGCAGAGCAAACTTTTATGACCGAACGATATGGGAAACCGATTCATCTCACAGAGTTATGGATTTTACAATCACTGATACGGGGGTCATCGGCTATTCCAGCCCACAGGTTACATTCAAAGGTAAACCTTACTCTGCTCAGCGAGGAAACCTGGTCATAGACTCAGAGGTAATTGGAATCACTCCACATTCCAATATTGTATCCTTTTACAACGATAATGATAACTGGTTATGGATTGGTACCGGTGGTTCCTATTTCTATCTATGGGATGGAGTTTCACAGGCAAAACAGATAACCATCCCGGGAATGCCCCTCAAAGATATCTCCAGAGTCTATACAGCAAAAAGTGGTGATGTATGGTTGCTGCCTGTTCCGGAAAACCAGCCAAGACGAAATACCGGGATCACCCGTTTTGATGGAACAAACTGGCAAATCTATAACAACTTCACGCATGGCGGCGATTTTGGTTATATCGGTGAAGGCCATCCAATGAACGGCATCACAGAAGATAGAAATGGCGATATGTGGGTTGGCACCTACGGTGGCCACATCAAACATATTTCTCCTGCTCAAAACAGCGTTTCACAGCTCTATATCGGAAGAAACGATGACACACGATTTGAATATATATCAGATGGTGGTGAGCTTCCCTGGGGTAAAACGCCTGCATTAGCCCTGGATTCTAATGGATACATCTGGTTTAGTGTTTACAGGCATCATCTGGGTGGCCTGATCTGCTTTAACCCTAATACTATTCCTGATGACAACCAAAGTGATCCTGTAAGAGCAGGTTTCAGAAGATTTTTTCCTGAAACATCTCCCCACTGGTCTGAGCGTATCAGACATATTAGCATAGACAAAAACAACAGAATTTTCACAGCCGATTTATCGGGCAGACTAATGATTCACAGCTACCAGGGGAACAACCCTCTCAGTGCGGAGTTAAGGGTTTTAAATTCATCTTCCAGTTTAGGCACTATCTCAAGAATAGAAGCGGCTCCTGATGGAACGACGCTAATTATTAGTTCCAGGGGACTTTTTGCTGTACACCCCAATTCTACAACTCCTGAGGCGTTAAACTCTAACATCTCTGCCACCTCTCTTGCGGTTCAAAATGAAGAAACACTATGGCTTGGAACCAACGAAAATGGAATCATACGGTATGACTTATTCACTGAAGAGGAGACCCGTTTTACTGTTGAGCAAGGTCTCATCTCAAACAATGTAGTGGACATAAATTATGATAAAGATAACGGTTTTCTTTGGATTGCCACCAATCAAGGATTATCCGTTCTTGACCTTGGAAGCACAGAGCCGATCTCCTCTGAAGAAAAAATTGTAGCTTATCCCAATCCATTTTCAATTAGTAACAGAAACCAGGGCGCCTCAAGAATTACCTTTTCAAAACTTGACCCCAACTCCAATGTCGCGATTTACGCCATGGATGGAACTTTGGCCAAACAAATTGCTTCAGAGCCGGTTTCACGATTTGAATGGAGAGCGCAGTGGCGTCCGGCATCAAACCTCTCTCCGGGAGTTTATTTCGCTATTATTTCCCCCACTGATAAAAGGCACAGAATTTTATTAATACCATAGATAATGATGAAAGAAAAAATAAATATCTGCTTTTTTTGCTCCCTTGCATCATTAAACACCGGTATGCCCATAAGCACTTATAAGATAATTAAACACTTTTCGGGCGATAAAAACTACCGTGTTCATGCTATTTTTCCAGAGCAGGGGGAGATGACTGAGCGACTCGCGGAAACAGAAACACATATTCATATAATTCCATTCAATCGTTTGAGATTGAAAAGCTTTGGAATTATCAAATTTTTTGTGGGCTATATGCCAGCGTTTATTAAATTCTTTTTGTTTTTAAAATCAAAAGATATAAAACTGGTACACTTTTCAGATCTTATTGATGCCCCGTTTTATCCTTGCGCATACCTTTCCGGAGCCCGTTGTATGAGCCATGTCAGAGTAGCCGCCGGAAAAGGATTACCAAAACTTCTCTTCAGATTTTGGACCCGTACATTCTGTTCAAAAGTCATCTTCATTTCACATTTTCTAAAAAACTTCTACGCTATCAATGGGAAGTTCTCAGAGGTAATTTACAACCCTGGTCCCGACTTATCTATATTCAATCCTTCAGTGAAAAGCAATGAGTATAGTTTTCTTTTGAAAGAAGAAAGAGTGCCTGTTGTGATGACTGCCTCTTTTCGCATTGAAAAAGGTCACTATAATTTCATCGATATAGCTCATAAAGTGCAACAAACAGTTCCGGGCAAAGCCTTTTTCATAATTATTGGAGGAAAAGTTGAAGGGCACGAGAACTATTACAATGACGTGATGACTAGCATTGTTAACAAGGGGCTTCAAAACAGTTTTCTGATTACAGGAAACCTAAGCCATCTGCAAATAGCAAAAATATTAAAGCTTGCCGGGGTTTTTCTTATGGTTCCGGATTGGCAAGAGGGATTAGGAGGGGCACACCTTGAAGCAATGGCTTTGAAAACCCCTGTGGTCTGTTATGATAGTGGTGGATTAGCCGAGTGTTTCACCGATTCTGTTTCGGGTTTTTTGGTCCCTAAACATGCTAACACTACTGCGGCCCAAAAAGTTGCTTATCTTATAGCCAATAAAAAGATGAGAGAAAAGATGGGGAATCATGCCTACGATGAACTTAAAAGCCGTTTTTCCCATCAAAAATATATCAGTTCTATTGAGAATTGCTACTGTTCACTACTGGAAGTAAGCATGTAGTCGAAACATTTGCATATTTTTCAAGCGAATCGTAGCATTGAAGATAGCTTTTTTTTAACATTGTAATTCTGAATTAAATAGCTAGTGTCGGAGTTCACAAAAAATTAACTACTCAACTTTTTTCAGAAAACATAAATTCATCATTTAGGAATAAAACAAGTATCCGCTCATGGTACAGATAGAATCTATCGAACTTACCAATTTTTCCCAATGGCTTCGGGTTACAAAGAAGTGCGAATATGCGACTTTCTTTCATACTCCTTATTGGTTTCGTCTCTTTGGATCAGAAAAAGAGATTTGTGCTCGCACTATCAAATTTTCTGATAAGAAAATTGCGGTTATACCCCTGCTCGAATGCTCAAAACTTTGTGGATTTATAAAAGACTACTTTTGCTCACCTTGTGCCACTTATGGTGGCTGGATATCTGAAGACGATCTCAGTAACGAACATAAAAAAGCCTTATTCAAATTTATGTTGCAAAAAAAGAATCTCATCTGGCGTGAAAATCCTCTATCAAATACTATTTGTAGTGCCCCCCCCAAAAAGTATAGTGTAAAAACAGATTACACGCATATGATATGCTTAAAAAACAAAAGTATAGAAGAGATCCATTCTGCTATGAGCCAGTCTCACAAACGATCACTTAAAAAAGCATTACGGCAGAACATTCAAATTATACAGGCTCAGTCTGTTGAGCACTGGAAAATGTATTACCATCTCTATGAGCTATCTCTAAATAGGTGGAAAGAAGGTGGTAAGGAGAAGAAAACCCGGACAATTTACCCCTGGTCTTTGTTTGAAAAAATCATCGATTTAGAAAGTAGTACTGCAACTCTTTGGCTTGCAATGTTTGAAGAAAAAGCGATTTCGGGTATGCTTTGTTTTTACTGGAACAGTCATGCTGTTTACTGGCATGGTGCATCTGATTCCAGCTACTTTTCTCTTCGTCCGAATAATCTTTTATACTGGAGGGTGATATGTGATGCTGCTGAGCGGGGATACAAGTGGTTTGATTTTAATCCAAGTGGTGGCTACTCCGGTGTACAATCATTTAAGGAACAGTTCGGAGCCCAACGCTGCACAAGTCGCGTATTCCAAAATCCCTCACTGCTTCGCAAGAACCTGACAGCTGTACGCAAAGCTTTTCTTTAGTCGCTTCGCCTACAGCCATCAATTCTATAATTTACTCACCTCTTTTGGACCTAATAGCTTATACTTATTTTTAATAAACAGATCAACTGCCCTCTCTGTATCATCAAAACGAAGGAAAAGGATAGCTTTATTAGAGTACTGCTCTACAAAGGAGTAGGTGTATTCAACATTTATGTGTTCCTGGTCACAAAGTTTCATAATCTCAAAAAACAACCCTTCGCGATCTTCAATTTCAACGGCTAAAACCGGGTTAAGTTTTACCATAAAGCCGGCTTCTTTTAATATTTTCAGCGCATCATCGGGTTTATTGACGATCATGCGTAAAATACCAAAGTCAGAAGAATCTGCAACTGTAAGGGCCCTGATGTTAATAGAACTATCTTTTAGTGCTTGTGCTACACTTGCAAGGCGCCCGGCCTTATTTTCCAAAAATACGGAAATCTGCTGAACTACCATTTTTTACCCCTCTGCCTCAAATGTTTCTCTTGTCGATAATGCGTTTTGCTTTTCCTTCACTGCGCTCAATGCTTCGTGGCTCTACCAGCTTGACTTTACTGCTTATCAGAAGAGAATCCCGCAATTGGTGCTCTATTTCTTTCTCTTTTAGCTCTATCACTTTCAATTCATCTGAGAAAATTGTCTCGGTCATCTCAACCTGTACTTCAAGCAGATCCATACTTCCTCTTCTCTCCACGATAAGCTGGTAGTGAGGCTCTACTCCGTCAACCTGAAGCAGTACATGCTCAACCTGAGAAGGAAATATGTTTACTCCCCGAATGATAAGCATGTCATCGGTCCTGCCAAGGATACGATGCATCCTTACAGAAGTACGTCCACATGCACATGGTTCTCTAGTCAGATAGGTAATGTCACGGGTTCTGTAACGAAGAACCGGTGAGCCCTCTCTTGATATGGTTGTAAAAACAAGTTCCCCCTTCTGCCCCTCCGGTAGTATTTCGCCTGTTGATGGATCGATTATTTCAGGGTAGAAGTGGTCTTCAAACACATGGAGCAAATCCTGACATTCACATTCTGAAGCTACTCCCGGACCAATGATCTCAGTTAGCCCAAAGATATCTATAGCTTTCACATTGAGCTTTTCCTGAATTTCAGCACGCATATTTTCACTCCAGGGCTCGGCTCCAAAGAAGCCAACCCTGAGGGGTAACTTTGAAAAATCTACACCCTCATCTTTTCCTGCTTCAGCTAAATACAAACTGTAGGAAGGAGTGCAGGTAAGAGCAGTAGCTCCAAAATCACGCATAACTGATAGTTGCCGCTTAGTATTGCCTACAGAAATTGGTATGACCATGGCACCGATACGTCTTGCCCCGTAATGAGCACCAAGCCCCCCGGTAAAGAGTCCGTATCCATAGCCATTTTGGATCACATCTTTTGATGTTACGTCACCCATAGAAAGAGTTCTTGCCATAACCTCAGACCACAGGTCAATATCATTTTGAGTATAAGCACCAACGACAGGTTTACCGGTTGTACCAGAAGAGGTGTGTATCTCAACAATATCCTCCTGCTTTGAAGCTAAAAGTCCATAAGGGTAAACCTCCCGCATCTCATCCTTTGTGGTAAAGGGGAGATTTTTGATATCGGAAATCTCCTTTATATCAGAAGGCTTAATCCCACACTCATCGAGTTTTGATTTGTAAAAGGGAACATTAGTATAGATTCGTTCTACTGTTTTTTGAAGTCTTTTCCCCTGAAGTTTTTTAAGATCTTCAAGGGGCATGGTTTCGCTCTTTTTATCCCAAATCATCTGAAAAAAACACCCTTTCTGAAAAGTCTCAAACGATCTATGAAATATAGAAAAAGACAGCACTAAGGAATTAATTTTTTTTCAACAGCATTATATAGCACAGCAACATAGTTAAAAAAATAACCTGGCATACATATAGGCAATTCCCTCACTGACTACATTCCTGAACCCTGCACTTGAATTCCACCATTTTGCAGGATCATATGAGCTATCCGGAATTGCAATTATTCCAATGGTGTACTCCTTGCCCAGCACTGTTCGAAAAAGGTGCCCACTGCGCCGTGAATGTACATCAAAGCTACATAAATCAAATGATATGAAGTTGTGATCCATTTGCTCCAACATCTCTTTCAGTGCCAAAGCTGAGGTAAGGGTACGATCTTTTCGAACCTGAGGTGCTGGTACTGAATGTAAAAACGTATCCGCAATTCCAAGAGCATTCAAGGTAGCAGCGCCAAGGTGTGCATAAGTACCGTAATCGCTCAAAAAAGACCCCTCTTCCAGTACTCCACCTGTAACAAAAACATACTCGTAATCCCTTTCATTGAAAATATCAACCACCATCTCCATGGCATCATCCCGCATCCAGCCTTCAACGATTAAAGCATTCCCCCTAACAGGAGCAGTGGGAGAAAGATAGGACTGGATATTGAAGATTAAAAGTGTAAAAAAAAGAGCCAGTAGGGTAAAAATCAGCACCCAGCCAAAAGCTGTTGGTACAACAATCTCCCTTTTAGTTAAAATAAGAGCCTTTTTCATAGCATTCTTCACATTTTTAATAAATAAACTACTTGCCTGATCAATAAAAATAATATGGAAAAAAAGTATATTCAGGAAACAAAGAGCTTTTCCTAAAACGAAGTAACTATGAAAAGTGTTGTATAGTATCTATTCGTAACAAACAAGGCGCTTACTAAGTCATGGCGATTCTCATCAAATTTCTTTCGATACCTCTGTATCCTCTTGGATTGGTAATTACTCTACTTATTGCCTCTACAGTTATTCCAAACAAAGCAAGAAAGCTTAAAAAGGCACTATTCGTAGCCTCACTTCTCTTTCTTTATCTTTTTTCCATCGAACCGGTCTCCCGATTTCTGGCACGAGGGCTGGAGATGCGATATGACTACCGGCTCCCTTCTGAAGCACAGGACGCCTCTGCAATTGTGATACTCGGTGGCGGTGGTCGGCCAATTTATTGTTTTAGTGAGTATCCCGAAATAAATAGTGCTGGTGATAGAATTCTTCATGGCGCAAGACTGTTCAAAGACAGTTTATCTCCAAGGATAATTGTAACTGGTGGCCACCTCTGGTCCGATAACATAAGAACCAGTGAAGCATACCACCACTCAATGCTTCTCACCGGACTCTTTGATATCGATTCCAGCAATATACTACTGGAGCCCAAAGCCCGTAACACCTATGAGCATGGACCGTATGTTGAGGGTATACTGGACTCCCTTGAACTCCCTCGTGAAATAATTTTAGTAACCAGTGCAGCACATATGCCCCGATCTGTTGCAGTGTTTAAAAAAAGAGGTTTTACGGTTTTTCCTGCCCCAATTGACTATTATGGTAGAACAGATACGTTTCAATCTGTGCTGGATTTTTTCCCCAAAGCTTCAGCCCTGGATATATCTACAAAAATGATGCATGAGTATTACGGATGGATTGGCTATAAGCTTCTGGGCTGGATTTAAGCAACTATACTCTTTAACACACCTGTGAATTCCAATGAGATCTACTCAGATTTCCCCCTCTTTACCCATTCCTAAATAATGGTTATTGACTATTTAAGGTATAATCTCCTATATTAATAGCGTACTTACCTTTACATCATTTTACAACATGGCCTTTTACCGGAGTTAAGTCATCAAATTATGAACCTTAAAATTCTCCCCACAAAACACCTAACTCCTAAAAAGCTACTCTTTTTATCTCCTATACTTATAGCTGGTCTAATATTTCTTAACTCCCTTAGAAACAAAACTTACACTATTTTACCAAACGAGCAGTATCAGGGCTTTGTATACGACGACAGAGCAGACCAGGGGAATTCTATCATTTATGGCATCTCTGACAGCAGCGGTATGAACTTAGAGTTCAGACTACAACAGGGGTTTAACCATCCCTATGTGGGAGTTATCTTTCATCTCAATGAAGATTCAGACTACACGGACATCTCCATGTATGATTTTTTAAGCGTTAAAATACGTGCAGATGAACCACCTGATCTTGCTTTTCACCTCAGAAGCTTTGTAGAAGGTTTTACTAACCCCGATGATCATATGAGTTACAGATTTCTTGTAAGAGAAGTCATGAGTTCCAATAGCCAGCATACTTTTAGATTACCCCTAAGTTCATTCTCGACCCCTCAATGGTGGTATAGCTTGTATAGGCGTGAACCTAACGAATTTCCCAAAGAAAAATTTTCCTGCATAGCATCTTTGGTGATTCAAAGCGGTACTAGTACCCCGGTAGATAAAAACCTCAGCATGAATATAGAATCAATCAGGTTTGAAAAGAATTTAGCATCAAGAGCAATCTCCTTTCTTTTATTTTTGATTATCTATGGTGTGGGCGGTTTTGTTATTTACTCTGTCTTTGTGAGAAAAAAGAAAAAAACCCCGCAAAAATTGATCGTTACTTACGAGCCGCTCAAGGTCCAGAGCTATACCGACGAAGAGACCAAGAGAATAGTTTCATTTATCGCCCGTTCCTTCAATAACCCAAATCTCGATGCTGTAAATATTGCAAGAGAAGTTGGTATATCTCCCAATAAGATTTCAAGTGTACTTAGAAAGAGTATGTCATGCAGTTTAAAGCAGTATTTAAATAGTATAAGAATTACAGAGGCAAAGCGATTGCTGCGTTCCACCGATCGCCAAATTGCAGAAATATCACGTAAAGTTGGTTACAACAATGTAGCTCACTTTAACAGAATGTTCAAAATAACTGAAGGGGTTACTCCTAATCAGTATCGAAAAAAATCACATACCTGAATTCATAATTTCCTTCACTATCATTCACCTTTTACGATTCCCCTCTCTTTTTTCTTCTACTATTACCTTCTACTCATCATTATCAAAATCAAAAGCTTACATGATATGATCAATTTTTTAAGATAAAAATGTGAAGAACAGGAACGCCCAGCCAACTAAGCCCTATACTTCTGTTTTTCAAATACTTACATGCATTTACATTTAAGTGGCAGAGTTTTGTTTACTCTAACTAGATTTTTTCCAAAATCAAATGGTGTAAATTTTTATTAAGAGTTTATCCCGGGAAACTCTTCAAATAGTTTGATCGACTTAACCTTTTCTACTCTATTTTAAAGGAGATAAATATGAAATCCTTGTACCTAGTGTCAGTAGTATCTTTATTAATATTCTGCTCCAGTACTAATCCCTTAAGTACTACTGAAGATATCAGCCATCTGGAGTCGGTCGTCATTATCGATAATTTTGAGAACAGTTACGATAAACGCCCTGAACAAAATTACCTCTCAGGACTGTCTTATCACCTCGGTGATACTCTTCCTACTAAAGATCATGGGATTTGGGTAATATATCATAATGACGAGAGTAGTATGTTTGCCCCTAACGGTGAGCAGATGAACACAGGTACACAAGTATCTTTTGGCGCGGAAAATAATTTTTACCGGGCAGTAGGACCGTGGGGCAAAGAGGGAAACGGGCTCCATCTTAGTATGCACCTTAAAGGTGATAATTACCCCCACATTGGCGTTGGAACAGCGTTTTTGGGCATTTACGGTAGAAGTTGGTATGATTTTTCTTCACTGGAAAAAGTCACCTTCTGGGCCAAAGGTTCTGGCTCCTTCTATGTAAGTATGACTACAGATACTATCCACAACGGCTACCCACCGGGGGATAACTGGGGAAATTTTGCTGCAACCATAACCCTAAGCGATGAGTGGACCTACTATGAAATACCGGTTGAAGATTTTGTTGCAAGGCCCTATTCAAGTGCCAGAAATGATGGCCTTGTATGGGAAGATGGTAAAGACAAGGTCACATTTTTTGAATTTGTAAGCCATCAGTCATACGACAAAATAGCCAATGAAGAGCTTGAGCTTTTTGTGGATGCCATTCATTTTCATGGTATTGAGTACTCGATTTTTGGTATAAATAAATAACATTGCAAGCATCTGCGGTCATACATTTTTCTGACCGCAGATGCTTTTTTTTACCGCTATAACAGTAAACACATTTGTATCCGGAGTCTCACCCAACACTCTAAGGGGTACCAAAAGTACGTTTTAGCACAACAGTAATAGTAGCCCCGATCTCTTCTAACTCACTCCTACTTCATTTAATTTTAAGCTTTTAAGTATCTGTTCTGTAACATATATTATAGGATCATTCTATTCTCTGAAATACCTTTCCCTCCTCTTCGGTCTTATCCAACAGCATAGAGCTAAATATCGAAGGGTGAACGGTGGGAGGGGTAGTTGAGAACTTACGTTTTCTGTGCAGCAAAACAAATAAATTCCATACATAAATTTCAGGAGACCTTTATGAAATACGGTTATTTTGATGATTCACAGCGTGAGTATGTTATAACCACCCCTCAGACCCCCTATCCCTGGATAAACTATCTTGGAAGCCAGGATTATTTTTCACTGATTTCCAACACCTCGGGTGGATATAGCTTTTATAAGGATGCCAGACTTCGTAGAATTACCCGTTATCGCTACAACAATATTCCGGTAGATAACAATGGGCGTTATTTTTATATCCGTGAAGGTGATGATTTTTGGTCACCAGGGTGGAAACCGGTAAAGCGTGGTTTAAACGAGTACCAGTGCAGACATGGTATGGGCTATACAATTATAAAAGGCACACGCAACGGACTCGCTGCTGAAGTGCTCTATTTTGTTCCATCAGATTTTAATGGTGAGGTACAGAAAGTAACTCTTACCAATAATACCGATAAAGCGAAGAATTTTACTCTCTTTTCCTATGTAGAATGGTGCCTGTGGAATGCTCAGGACGATATGACCAACTTCCAGAGAAACTTTAACACCGGAGAGGTTGAGGTTGATGGATCTACGATTTACCATAAAACCGAATACCGCGAACGCAGAAACCATTACGCCTTCTATACAGTAAACAGACCAGTCTCCGGCTTTGACACAGATAGAGAAAGTTTTATGGGCCGTTATAATGGACCGGAAAATCCGGAAGCGGTACTTGATGGAAAGTCAAGAAACTCGGTTGCTGATGGATGGTCGCCTATAGCTTCACACAGTATTACTATAACCCTTGAGCCCAAAGAAAGCACCGAGCTTGTTTTTGTACTGGGGTATGTAGAGAATGATGAAGAGAAGAAATGGGAGTCTCCCGGAGTTATTAATAAAGAGAAAGCAAAAGAGATGATTTCGCTTTTCTCAACCAGCAGTGGGGCAGACAAAGCACTATCAGAACTAAAGAAAAGCTGGGACGACCTTCTTTCCCGTTATGTTCTGGACAGCAGTGATGAGAAGCTAAATCGTATGGTAAACATTTGGAATCAATACCAGTGTATCATTACTTTTAACATGTCCCGCAGTGCTTCATATTTTGAATCTGGAATCGGACGTGGGATGGGCTTTCGCGATTCTAACCAGGATATTGCGGGCTTTGTCCATCAGCTCCCTGACAGAGCAAGAGAGCGAATACTCGATTTAGCTGCTACACAGCTGGAAGATGGTGGTGCTTATCATCAGTATCAGCCGCTCACAAAAAAAGGTAATGACGAAATTGGTGGAGATTTCAACGATGATCCTCTGTGGCTTATCTATTCCACCAGTGCCTATATAAAGGAAAGTGGTGACTGGAGTATACTTGAAGAATCGGTACCTTACGACAACAACCCAGATAAAGCAAAGCCATTTCTTGACCACCTTAAAAGATCATTTCATCATGTGGTTGAAAACCGTGGACCTCACGGTCTGCCGCTTATAGGCAGAGCAGACTGGAATGACTGCCTTAACCTCAATTGCTTTTCTTCCACACCGGATGAATCGTTTCAGACATGCACAAGTAAGGATGGAAAAACTGCAGAATCGATTTTTATCGGTGGAATGTTTGTTAGCATTGGAAAAGAGTATGTAAGGATCCTTGAGCATCTGGGCAAAAACGATGAAGCCAAAGCTGCTAATGAACATATCGAAACCATGAAAGACGCAATAATTAAGCATGGCTGGGATGGAGAGTGGTTTTTAAGGGCTTACGATGATAACGGTGATAAGGTAGGAAGCAGTGAAAATGAGGAAGGCAAGATCTTCATTGAGCCACAAGGGTACTGCGTTATGGCTGGTATAGGAGTGGAAGATGGTATGGCAGCAAAGGCCCTGGAATCTACCCGTAACTACCTGGATAGTGACCACGGAATGGTGCTGGTAAACCCTCCTTATTCCAAATACCATATTAATTTAGGTGAAATCTCATCCTATCCTCCTGGATACAAAGAGAATGCAGGAATCTTTTGCCACAATAATCCCTGGGTAATAATAGCAGAAACTGTTTTAGGTCAGGGAAACTTTGCTTTTGAACATTATAAGAAAATTGCTCCTGCGTACCGGGAAGATATCAGCGACAAACACAGGATGGAACCATACGTTTATTCACAGATGATTGCCGGTAAAGATGCAGGGCGCCATGGAGAGGCTAAAAACTCCTGGCTTACCGGTACTGCTGCATGGAACTTTATTGCAGTATCGCATTGGATTCTTGGGGTACGTCCTGATTATGAAGGTCTGATTGTCGACCCTTGTATACCACAGGAATGGAACGATTTTTCCGTAAAAAGAGTTTTTAGAGGCTCTACTTACAATATTAACGTAAAAAATCCAGACCATGTTTCTAAAGGTGTAAAAACAATAACGGTCAATGGAAAGGAAATAGAGGGAAATATTATACCGGTTTATAATGATAATGCTGTACATACAGTTGAAGTTATAATGGGATGATGTTATAATGTGCTGGATAAGTAATCTTATCCAGCACAATAAAGTTTTCCTTTGGCAATTGAATTTTGCGTAGCTTTAAAAAGATATACGTTTAGAGGCGAGGTTTAGAGACATATGTCTCATTTAATCCTTATTGAAAAGCTGTGAAATATCTAAACACAACACTGGTAGAGAAAATTTTGAACCTTAAAAAAAGGACTTAATGATGACCCCTCAGATTACCTCAATTATTCTCGCCGGAGGTCAGGGACGCCGTCTTCATCCACTGACCAAAGCACGTTCAAAACCAGCGGTTCCTATAGGCGGTAAATTCAGATTAATCGACATCCCAATTAGTAACTGCCTGCACCATGGAATCAGACAAATTTGGGTTTTGACTCAGTTTGCTTCCGAATCGCTTCACAGACATATTTTCCAAACCTACAGAATGGACAACTTTTCCAAAGGATTTGTTTCTGTGCTTGCTGCATCCCAAACTCTGGACAGCAAGGGGTGGTATCAGGGTACTGCTGATGCGGTACGAAAAAACCTTACCAATTTCAGGCAATCCGGAGAAAACATCCTTTTACTTTCAGGGGACCATCTTTACAGGATGGATTTCCACAATTTTCTTAAATTTCACCAGGAACATGAGGCTGATATTTCCTTGAGCGTTGTTCCGGTGGAAAGATCAAAGGTCAGTGAGCTTGGGATAATGAAAATGGATGCCAATTACAAGGTCCTTGATTTTGTTGAAAAACCCAAGGATGATTCTGTTATCGATAACTTTGAGCTTCCATTACAGCTTCGTCCTCCCAAAGATAATGGCAGTGATGAAGAACGCTCTCATGTGGGATCTATGGGTATTTACCTCTTTAAAAAACAGGTCCTTATCGATCTTCTTGACAAGTATGACTTTGATGACTTTGGCAAACAAATTATCCCCGCAGCTATCTCCAATTATAATGTGGCTGCATACCCTTTTTCAGGATATTGGGAGGACATTGGGACAATTAAAGCCTTTTTTGATTCACATATTTCTTTGACCACTCCCAATTCACCTTTTAATTTTTATGATCAGGAAAAGCCCATTTTTACTCACGCACGTTTTCTTCCAGCTGCAAAAATCAGCGGCTCATCCATTGATTCATCTATTGTATGCGAAGGGTCTATGATTGAAAACGCGACCATAGCTGACAGTGTGATAGGTGTTAGATCTGTAATCCGAAAAGGGTGTAATCTATCCCGGGTTATTTTTATGGGTGCCGATTACTATGATGAGCACGGAACTATGGGAATAGGTAAGAACTGCAGAATCGAAAATGCTATTCTCGACAAAGACGTTCACATTGGAGACGATGTAAATCTCACGAATGTAGAAAATATTCAAAATGGCGAACGCGATGGAATAATTATTAGGGATGGAATTATCGCAGTCCCTAAGGGGATGCATGTACCTTCCGGATACACTTTATAATTTTTCATCGCGAACTGATATAACCTTAAGTTCGCTTAAGAACAAAGCCTGTACCAAAGTACAGGCTTTTTCTATTACAACCAAATTAACTATGAAGGGCGGTTGATTGTAATTTTAATCCGATATACCTATGGTTATTCTTCCCCTATCAGGCTCAGGGCTCTTTGTATCACCTTCTACACGAATAATCGCCAAATATGAACCTGTACCTGCTTTTCTTCCTCTGCTGGTATAACCGTTCCAATCAAAATAGAGTTTGCTTGATCCATCTTCTTTTTGCAACGGTTCATTAATAACCAAATTTCCGACATTATCATATATATAAACTTCCCCTGACAAGTTAATTTCAATAGGAATTAGCGAAATTGGTTCTGCTTCCAACCTGATTGACTCGGTTTCCCCAAACACAAAAGGGTTGGGTCCTGCGCTAAACTTCATGGTAAAAGGTGGTGGTTTTACAGTAAGTGGACTGCGCCTGTTATTTTCATTGGTTTGTACGTTGAGATAACTATCGTACACCTGAGTAGCAGTATCTATCCATATAGAATCCAAGGTGCCCGGGTATTCGACTCCATCTATTGAATTAACAATGAAGACGTGTTGCTCAGATGTTTGGTTGGTAATACTATGCAGGTTAAACGTATATTGCTGTCCGGTTTCTCCGTACACAGCAGTAAAGGGTTGCGGTTCCCTGATTGCAGCAACAGATTCAGAAAATGTAACATACAGTGTATCAGGGTATGATTCGCCCACCTCTAAAACTGCTCCGGGTGCAAAAGTGGCATTTTTGATCACCGGTGCGGCACTATCATTAACAGCCCGTTCTAATCTATCATTAGAAAAATTTCTAAACGCAGCATACATATACATCTGACCACCTGTAATTATCGAATCGCCAGTAACCAGACCTTCAATATTTATGAAAAAATCCTGTCCGCTATCACCAAATAAACTAATACGTTCGGCTGGTATTTTTACCGTATCCTCCATTTCCCACAAGATCTCAATGGAGAGGTCTGTAACATCGACTTTTGATGACAGTGAGAATTTAACATTATCAATTACCCCATCAGCACTACTGTCGAAGTAGTGTGCGCTGGTTATTCTGGGAAGTGCAGATCTTAAAATCACCGGTACCGGCGTGTTTTCTGGATGAGCGTGATTGCCCGCATAATCCCTAATGGGACCTTCAGGATTTATAAAAACATAATCTTCCTCTTTTACAGCACCACCATCGGCGTACACAAGCAGGGTAACAGAGTTATTCAGAGTCCCTGAGTTTAGTATTGTAAGTACAGTTAACGGGATAATCTCATTTCCTTGTTTAAGGTAAAGAGATTGGTGCACAGTTTTCTGCGGGTTGATCGGTTCAGAAAAGAGTAGTTGAAGCGTATCATAGACTCCGGTTACCCTTTCAAATAAAAGTGCCCTGTCCAGTAAAATAGGCCCTGCTCTGTCAGCAACAGGAACAACCGATTCCCGCACTATTTCATTATAGGTTAAATAAGTTCTTGCTGTCATTTGTGCGCCTGGCTCAAAACCGGTAATTCTATCAAGCTCAGGATTAAGATCGATGTAAACGACATCCTCTTCAATAGTGAAATTATCTTGTGAGGGTGTTAACAGGCGCCTTCCCTCCATATCAGGAATGGTGAGCCTGATTGAATCCAACGGATCATCGATAACCTGATTAAACCTGATTACAATGCGATCTATTGTGCCTTCCCCACCCGTATCAGTAAACCATGCGTCAACCGGAACCGGAAAATCGGCCCGGCTTACAAGATAAGCCTGAGAGATATCGGTGGGGTCTGTTGGATCGATATAGGTAACCCATATTACATCGCCTCCTCTCATAGAAATCTGGTTTTTCCCCCTTTGTGATGGTGGAAGGCTGACAACTTCAACAGGATCAATACTTCTAAAATTACCAGTAGAGTCTCCGGTTTCCAGCAAAGGTATATAGATACTATCTCCGTTTACCGGATTTACCACCGAGACCCATACGGTATCGGGTTTAGATGGATCTAAATTTGCATTAAGATCTCTCACCAGCACGTTAAAAACTGTGGTATCAATACGTGCTGTATCGCCCAGGGGGTTATCCTGCAGATCTCTTAAAGACATTGATGATGGATAGGCTTCTGCGCCTCTGAAATCAACATAAAAACTATGATTCTGAAAAGCACATCCCATACAATCGATGCAGTCTTCCGGAGGACCGGCAAAGATTGTGACATCTACATTATTAGGGCCATTCTGAACAGGAACGGGAATGGCAAGTTCATACATATCCTGTTGAAAGTCATACCTGGCCACCGAACTGACATCAACAATTCGCTCTCCATTAACCCAGATATCGTTTATTACACCATCTTCATTAACCCGTGCCCAACCACGAGCTGTAACAACAGGGTTAACCTGTTCAATAAACACATACTCATCTGATGGGTTTAGGAGCGGATCGACAATTTGAGAAGTTAACTCGTAGTGGTTTTGTCTTGTCTGTTGCTCTGATCGAGAAGGTGAGTAACCCCATACAAACTCATTTTTACGATAGACGGTTATGTAGGGGTTAACCGGAATGTTCCAGTAATTTTGATCAAGGTCTTCATCCTTTTCTCCCTCCGGAAGCCCGGGATAGTCAAACGGCGCACCATCCGCTCTACTGTGGGGTTTAAAGCTCCAATCCAAATCTGTTATCTCTTTTTGGGGAGGCACATTCATTAGATCTTCATAGGGAGGCCAGGGGCTGCGGCTGTCCATCAGGAGATCGATGCGAAACCTGGCCCCCGATTCCATTTGAGCACTGCCAAGTGGAACAGGAATATACCAGGCCCAGGTATCAGTTTCGGGATCGTAGGTGTCATCCATTTTCACCGGTCTTGCAGCCTGAACAAGCGGGTCAAGATACTCTTTAAAATGCTCATCCTGATACCCTGCACTATTATATTGAATTCCAATATCAACCCTGAATGCAAAATGGTCATCAAAGTTGACCTCCTGACCATCTACATTTATAATCTCTGGCGAACGCACATACATTCTCAGCTCCAGGGAGTCGTACGCTTTTACATCCTGATTAACGACATTCAAACCGATGAAATGTTCATCATACCGGATCGCACGAACATCAAATTCCACATGCTCCACCGGTGTTGTAAAAGAATAAAACTGACCGTCATTATCATCTCTTACACCATCTGATTCCACATAGAAATAATAGGTGGTTCTCTCTTCCAACCCCCCGATTTTCACATAATGAAAGCTGGTTGGCCGATCATAAATGTTTCCATCCTGTACGATATCAGGCGGCATATCTTTTCCAAAAACAATTCTGCTGTTATACTCACCATTGGGTGTATACCAAAAGATCTCTGCAGAATCACTTGTCACCTTACATACTTTTACATTTATAATTTCTGCATCTCCCGGTCGGTTTTGAAGTGTTGTGAACTCAAAATATTCACCTCTGTTATCAATCGCATCACTATTACCGAAAAGATCCGACACTAACACATCGAAATGATACGTGGTGCCATTTCTAAGTCCATCAAGTACAATTCTGTGAAATACCCCTGCTGAATCACACTCTTTTAGCTGAGAAGGTGAAGCGGTTATTTCTCCATATCGCACAGTACTGTTCCCAAAGCGACTCTGACGTATTTCTATGATTGCCTGATCATAGCCCACATGAACAATACGCACGGTTGCGTCAGGAGGTTCATTAATCGGTTCATCTTTGGCAAGTCCCATAATTGGAACCATCATCACTGCTGAAGCATCAATACCAGACTCTGTCACATAGTAATTGTCATAATGCTCATCGTGAAGAATTTCTGTAGGGTTTACTCCAGGCCATAGAGCGCCTACCGGTGGCCTGTAGGGATAAAATGCACCCGGAACGTTTTTCCCCTCAGGATTAGCAGCCCTGTGATGAATATGATTGAAGTTTTTATTCCCCACCCCAAGAATCATCGAAACATCCCAGGGATTGACCCCCAGCATATAATCCATCTGGCGAACCATTACTTCTCTTACTTCCGGGCCTTTCCAATCGGTTGATGCGGGTGTGTTTGGCAACTCTAATCCCTGAACCCACTTTGCCATGTCCGAATAACAGTAAAGGTCAAAAATATTTCCAAACTGGTAGCGATTCCACATCCAGTCTTGCTGAATATGCATATATTTCCATACGCTATTATATCTGAGAATGTGCCCACCCCAGGGAAGTCCGTGATTGGGAAGTTCGATGCTCGCATCTCCGGTATGGGAAATTTGACTTATAGAATAGATCATTTGGTTCATCGTTCTCTCGATCAACCTTAGTCTCTCTTCCGAAGTTATACCTAATTGCTCACAGAGCTCTTCATCTAACAATATGAGTCTGAAAAAGCCCCACTTCGCAGGTACATGAACAGATGCCCAATCGGTATTGGCCATATCCTTGCTAAATTGTACATTGTTATTCGCAAACCAGCCCCCCTCAAAAGAGAAATTGTCAAAGACAGCATTTCCATGAGTACCGATGGTTTGGTCGTAACATAATTCTTCCAGGTAAACTCTGTTGCCTGTTGCCCACATAAGCGCGACTGCTGCCAGGGCCAGTTCATCATTAACTGTGCCATTACCATTGTAAGCTGGTGTTTCAGTCGCCTCCTGATTTTCTTTAGCATAAGCATATAACTCTTCGGCAACACGGATACATTTCTCTGCATACTCACTATCAAAAGGCTCGTACAGCTTTCCTGTAAATGCAAGTCCTGAAGCAAAGTTGCCGAGTATATTTGCCCCCAGTTCAATACGTGCAGCTCTTGGTGGCCCTCCCCGATCCTGAGGCATCATGTCCTGAAACTCTGGCCTTCCCCACCACTGATGGTCCTGACCATAATCAGCAACCGATGTCACCATTGAAGTGATCTCTCCGCCCGCATTATCATAAGCGGTAAGAATATAATCAGCACCATGCTTTGCCTCATACAGCACATCGGGAATACCATCAGTGTTTATCGTGTGGTTATGATTTCTGCCGTAGTTATCAACATCACGATCCCTGAAAACTGCTGCTGCAAGTCCAAGCATTGCATGTAAAAAACTCTGAGTTATCCCCTCTTTAAGATGATCCCCGCAATCGTGCCACCCTCCGGGTGTAGGATCCTGGAGGTGACAAGCCGGATGGAACCAGGAATCTGAATCGCCACATCGGTTAACACCCGGAAACTTTATGGCTGCGTCACGAACCCAACTGTAGATCCTCTCATCAATCCTAAACGGCACCGATTCATCTGTACCCACTCTGATAATGTATCTTCCCGGCCCTACCGATTCCGGAATCATACCTTCATAGAGCGCCCCCTCCACAAGTTCACTCTCCATCTCATAACGCGTGTCACCGCCGGTAGTTATCTGAGCGTTGTTTGATGCACGGATCCTCATTTGCCCCGCAACTTCTGTGTTTCTTGGTATGAGCTGCCCGGTAGCGACCATGTCCCCGGAGTTATATTCGATAACAGAAAACTGAGATGGTGACGAGCCCTGCGAAGCTACATAATAAAAGTATTTATTATCCTGTGGCCTGTACCCGGCCTGATTAACTCTCACCCGCCCAATCTGAATAGTGGCAGAATCACGATAGAGCTGATCGAGTGTATCGGGGAGTGGCAGTGAAATCTGCTCATAGGAACGGGGGTCCTGATGCTGAGCACTTGAAGCGCTTAAAACAGTGATGATCACTACCAGAAAAATTTTTACTATGCATATCATAAATCCGGCTCCACCTTAGTAGGATTATGTAAGTACAACACGCTATTCACTTTATTACTGTTTCAAAACTATCCCTAATTAATATAAAACTTAATTCTGCACATAGTGATACTTTAATCTATTTTATAGCTTTACCTGAAAAAAAGTGTAGACAGTTGTGTCTACGGTTTTAAAAATCAGATTAGACGACCCCGGGTAAGCTGCAACTACCTGAAACAAAAGGCTCTTAGCATTGATAGAAAGTAATGTTTTCATAACGGGCGTAAATGGCTTTGTCGGGCAACACCTTGCTATATATCTTAGAAATATCGGTATGATGGTGTATGGTACTGACGCTCACCCCTCTCCGGCAATGGAGTTTGTGACCTATACACAAGCACTGCTTCCGGACACACCTGCAATGGAAGCCATGATTAAGGCTGTTAAACCTGCTCAGATTTATCACCTTGCAGCTATCAGCTACCTTCCAGAAGCAGACAACTCACCTCAGGATGCATTCAGAATCAACCTTTTAGGAACAATTTCGGTTCTGGATGCAGCAAAACGCTACGCGCCCAACTGTAGCATTCTAATCACCGGATCATCCAAAGAGTATGGCGCAGTATCAGCAACCGAACCAATCAGGGAAGAACTTACCCCTGTTCCTCACGATTTCTATGCTATTTCCAAATACTCCGGCGAACTTATCGCAGCTCAATACTCCAGGCAATTTAACCTGGACTGCCGTTGCACACGATCTTTTAACCATTCCGGGCCAGGACAGAGTCCCAAATTCGTATGCTCTGATTGGGCGTATCAGGTAGCACAGATCGAGAAAAACAAGGCTCCTGCTACCATAAAAGTAGGCGACATTTCTGCGATGTTGGATTTCTGTGATGTAAGGGATATAGTTAAAGCCTACTATCTAATACTGAAAAAGGGCCGGTGGGGTGATATCTATAATGTTTGCTCCGGAAAGGGAATTTCTCTTCAATATATCCTTAAATATTTGATAAATAAATCCTCTCAGCAGATTGAAATACTCCACCCTAATGAGAAAAGACGACCTAAAGGCCACAGTCTCAGCATCGTCGGGAACAACTCAAAACTTTGCTCCCATACCGGCTGGCGAGCACAAATCGCCATTGAGAAGACACTCGATGATCTTTTTGATTACTGGATGAAACAACCCAAATAAGGTAAGCTCTTGGACTGCAGGCCGGCTTTCATTTATTTTGGTTAATTATTTTGGATAGATAAAAGTAGATAAATATTTAATTCGAAGGGGTTATTGCATGTCACCACACGTTGATATCTGGGCTAACCTGCCACATGCCATCAGAGATATTGAACTTGCCGACTGGGGCAGAAAAGAGATTGATGTTGCTCAAAAAGAGATGCCTGGTCTTATGGCTGTTAGAGAGAAATATGCCGCTGAGAAACCTCTGAAAGGGGTCAGGGTTTCTGGCTCTCTTCATATGACCATACAAACTGCAGTTCTTATCGAAACACTTACGGAGCTTGGAGCAGATGTTCGGTGGGCATCCTGTAATATCTTCTCAACCCAGGATCATGCAGCAGCAGCAATTGCCCGCACCGGTGTACCAGTGTTTGCCTGGAAGGGCGAGAGCCTTGAAGACTACTGGGCCTGTACCTATCAGGCGCTTACTTTTCCGGGTAATAAGGGACCAAATCTTATTGTAGACGACGGTGGAGATGCCACCCTCCTCATCCATAAAGGCTACCAGCTTGAGGATGGTGATAAGTGGGCTTATGAGCCAGCAGAAAGCGAGGAAGAAGCTGTTTTAAAAAGCCTGCTTCAAAAAGTTCATGAAAAAAATCCACAACACTGGCATAGTGTGGCAAAAGAGTGGAAAGGCGTTTCGGAAGAAACGACTACCGGTGTACACCGCCTCTACCAGATGCTAAAAAATGACAAACTACTTGTTCCTGCAATAAACGTAAATGATTCTGTTACAAAATCAAAGTTTGATAACCTTTACGGTTGCCGGGAAAGCCTTGCGGACGGAATCAAAAGAGCAACCGATGTGATGATTGCGGGAAAAGTTGTGGTGGTGTGTGGTTTTGGAGATGTAGGGAAAGGATGCGCTCAGTCCATGAGCGGGTTTGGCGCACGGGTAATCGTTACTGAAGTAGACCCGATATGTGCCCTTCAGGCTGCAATGGCAGGTTATCAGGTTACTACAGTGGAAGACACGCTTGGAATAGCCGATGTTTATGTTACAACTACCGGTAACGTAGACATAATTACAGCCAAGCATATGTCTAAAATGAAGGATCAGGCAATAGTCTGCAATATCGGTCATTTTGACAATGAAATACAGGTTAGCCAACTCGAAAACTGGCCTGACATTAAAAAGGTCACAATCAAACCTCAGGTAGATAAATATATCTATCCTGATGGCCACGAAATCTTTTTACTTGCCGAGGGAAGGCTGGTTAACCTTGGCTGTGCTACCGGACACCCATCATTTGTTATGTCTAACTCATTCACTAACCAGACTCTGGCCCAAATTGATCTATGGGAAAACAGAGATGAATATAAACCTAACGTTTACATTCTTTCAAAACTCCTTGATGAAGAAGTTGCACGCCTTCACCTGGAGAAAATTGGGGTTAAATTAACCAAGTTGAACAAAAAACAGGCTGATTATATCGGCGTTCCGGTTGAAGGTCCGTTTAAACCAGAACACTACAGATACTAGTTTTTTATACAGATGATGGCGGATGTGTATGATCACACCGCCATTTCTACTTAGAACAGAATATTCTAGAATAAATGAGGTAAAGGGATGAAGGTAACCGGTATTGGCCTGTGTACTCCACCAGGAGCAAAAGACAATCCACAGGTGACACCAGAACTTCTTGCGAGCAGTCTGGCCCGATATTCCAGATCAAACAAAGGAATTGATACAATTCTCCAGTCAATAGACTGGAACGATCCGGATAAATCGGTAGACTCTATTTTTCGCTTTGTGGATTACGGACACGCAAGTATCACCGGTATGACTGGTGGCATTGCCATAGCGGTTGATGACATCTCAATGTTTCTTGCATTTAAGATTTTTGAGATTGCTCAGCTGTGTGATGGCCAGGAATCCAGTACCAGATATATTCAAATGGATAAATCAAGCCTGCCAGACCCGGAGCAGATCGGTATACCTAAGGATCTAAGAAGTGAATGGCTTGATCTAATGGTTGAATCCTTTGAAACTTACCACCTCACCTATGATGCCCTCGACAGAAAAGCAACCGAAAACCCCTCAGTGATTCGCCTGCCGGATGGTATAGACGAAAAAATTGCAAACCGTATCAGAAAAAACTATGCTCTTGACAGGGCCAGGTACTTTATCCCTTTTGCTACTAAAACCAATGCTGCTTATGTCATGACTGCACGGGTTTGGGCAGAAACGGTTCGACAGCTCGATTCTCTGAGTATTCCTGAAGCTCAAAATTGTGCTACACTGATTCGTAAAGAACTCGAGAAATTTGTCCCCCGAATGGTCAGACACAGCTACCCTACGGAGGCAAGTAACGCCCAGTCAAAACTCCTTTCAGCTTATTCAATCAATGAAATCTCTAATCATGGGGTAGGTATAAAAAACATCGACAACAAAGTTCATCTGTCTATTCTTGATGATACCCCCGATTTCCTTCCCCCAATGCAATCTTTAGATGAAGCCTTTAGGGGCAAAACCAATCGCTACAGCACTACCGGTACTACTGTAAATCGGTGTATGGTGCGAGCTGCCTGGAACAACATCGCAATTGCTGAACTGAGGGATTTAAACCGTCACCGTAGTGGTTACCGATTCTCCCCGCTCATTCCAAAGGGGTTTTATCTTCCGCAGGAAGTGTATCACCCGGGTGTTGATGGCCTCTTAGACAAACAAAAACAGTTTACCGAAAAATTGGCCTTAAGCACAAAAGATTTCAGGTATTGTTATGGCCTGCTGCTTGGAGCCCAAACACCTTTTGAACATTCAACCCACCTGGATAAATTCATTTACGAAATCGAGCTACGTACCGGGTTGGGTGCTCACTATCGCTACGCACAGCATCTTAAAGATGCTTACGATAAGCTTATCGAACTGCGGCCTGAGCTAAAAGATCACCTGTCGATCGGGGATGCAGAACCTGAATTTTAAATAAGTCTGGTTTAATGCTTTCAGAGTGCACCGGCTTTGGATTATCGAGTGTAACAGTTATTTTAAATAAAGCTGCCAACCGATACTAATTACCAGCTCTGAACTGTTTTGATCAGAAAATTCCTATTTGACTCTAAATAGCGCACACTTTATTTTTCGATTGAATTGGTTTGATATAAACTTTTCTGCTTATGGCCGGAAAACTACCATTTAAGTTTTTTGGCCTCTTTTGTGATAATCCCTACTGGAGTTATACTCATGGCATGTAATACCCAAGCGGTTGAGCTTAATGACGCAATTCGCTCAACAAATCCCTATGTACTTGATATGCTTTCAGAAAAAGGTCTAAACATTTTTTTCCCCAAAAAGGGTATACTTGCTCAAACTGCAGAATCAAAAAATTTAAAGATAAATGCCACTATCGGGATATCGCTTGAGGATGATGGTGAGCCGATGGTCCTTGATTCCCTAAACACTATGCTTAGTGTAGAAAAGGGAAGTTTTTCTTATGCTCCAAGCTATGGAAACCCCGATATTCGTGCTTTATGGAAAGAGATGCTGTTTAAGAAAAACCCCTCTCTTTCTAACCGCGCCATTAGCCTGCCGGTGGTAACAAGCGCTCTGACCCATGGCCTTTCCATGGCTGGTTATATACTAATCAACCCAGGTGATACGATAATTACTCCTGACCTTTACTGGGAAAATTACGATCTGATTTTCAAACACACCTACGGCGCACAGTTTTCAACCTTCCCTACCTTCATTGACAACAAATCTTTTAACATTAAGGGGATGGAAGAGCAGCTAAATGCAGGACCTGCAGGCAAAAAAATTGTAGTCCTCAATTTCCCCAATAACCCAACCGGATACACCGTAACAGAAACCGAAGCACAAGAGATAAAAGATGTACTCATTAGATCTGCCCAAAAAGGTAACACCATAACAGTACTGATAGATGATGCTTACTTTGGCCTGGTGTATGAGGATGGGATTATCCCAGAGTCGATGTTCTCTGTTTTAGCGGATGCTCATGAAAGAATTCTTGCGGTGAAATTTGACGGACCAACCAAAGAAGATTACGTCTGGGGTTTTAGAGTGGGTTTTGTTACCTTTGGAGTCGCGAAAAACTCAGAACAACTGTACAGGGCTTTGGAATCAAAAATGGCCGGTGCTATCCGCGCGACGATAAGCAGCGCATCTAATCTTTCCCAGTATCTGCTCTATAATGCCTACAGAACCCCCGATTATAGTGAACAGAAAAGGGAAAAATTCAATATTCTAAAGAGACGGTATCAAAAAATCCGCAGCATATTCCACAATCACCCCGAGTACAGCGAATACATTGAACCACTCCCCAATAATTCCGGCTACTTTATGTGCCTGAAAATGAAAAACGAAAAAGCAGAGGCCACCAGACGTACTTTGATGGAAAAATACGGAACAGGTGTAATTTCCCAAAAAGGTCTTCTCAGAGTCGCCTTTTCTTCAATTCCTTACGATAGTTTGGATCAACTTTTTGAAAATATCTACAGAGCAGCACGTGAAACAGTTTGAAAAAGTAAAAGCAGCAAAAGAAAACAGTCCTCCAATTAAGGGAATTATTTTTGACCTTGATGGTACACTCTACAAAATGCACTGGATCATCCGCCCCTGGATGACCATAAAAGCGTTCCCCAACATATTCAGGTTGCCGCGGTTTTTAAAAGAGCGAAGCCGCTATGCCGGCCTCGATTTAAATTGCAAAAATGACCTGATGAACAAGCTGTGCTCCTCTTTATCTGTTATCGAAAAATGCCAACCCGAAGAGATTCAAAAATGGATCGATACTGTTTTCTATCCATCCTTTGTGAGTTCGATGATCTTTTTTAAAAACAGTCGCCCCGGTGTTAACGCTACTCTCGAAAAGCTTAAAGACTCGGGAATCAAACTGGGAGTTCTCTCAGATTACGACCTGGTGGCGGAGAGATTACAAAAACTCGGTATTGATACTTCATTGTTTGAAACGTTAACATCTTCTGAGTTTTATGGTGCTCTCAAACCATCGCCCCGCCCTCTGCTTGCTGTTGCTGAGCTATGGAATCTAAAGCCCGAAAATGTCCTCATCGTGGGGGACAGAGATGACACCGATGGCGCAGCTGCCAAAGCTGCCGGAATGCAGTTTCAAAAAATCTGTGATAAGGGTGAAGATCTAAATTCATGGTCTGCTTTGCAGCAGTATTTTTCAAATCTTTGCCGCTAAAAACCTAACGTTATCCCCTCAAACTGCATGCTTAAGTATTGCAATCACAGCTTGTCTGAAAATCTCACCTGATGCTTGTACAATAATTATTTTAATCACTGTTATACGACTGGCGCAGAAGATGGGGTAACCATCGGGGAGTTTCCGGCTGAATCTGTCGCGCGCCTGGGCAGATCAGGTTTCTTTAGCTTCAAAGGAGACTGTCCATGTCCGGATCAGCACTTAGTTCCTACATTTCAAACACCAGTCCCGAAAAAATTAACACAAGTATGGTTGCCTACCTGGCAAACCTCTCTGAGGTCGGGAAAATTGCTCCACAGATCGCCAAATCTATAGTTCAGGAGCTGGCCGATCAGCGCTCAAATCTAAAACTTATAGCAAGTGAAAACTACTGCTCAACAGCTACCCAGCTGGCCATGGGCAACCTTTTGACCGATAAGTACGCCGAAGGGTACCCTTTTCACCGGTTTTATGCCGGCTGTGACAATGTAGATACCATCGAATCCAATGCTGCAGAATTGGCCTGTAAACTGTTTGGATGCGAGCATGCATACGTGCAGCCTCATAGTGGTGCAGACGCAAACCTCATAGCCTACTGGGCCATACTCAATCAAAGAGTTGAAATCCCCGCACTTGAACAGTTGGGCCAAACCAATCCATCGAAACTCTCCCAAAACGACTGGAACCAACTAAGGGACAAACTTGGAAACCAACGTTTGCTTGGAATGGACTACTACTCAGGGGGACATCTGACCCACGGGTATCGCCACAATGTCTCGGCACAGATGTTTGATGCCTACACCTATGGTGTCGATAAAGCAACCGGCCTTCTTGATTACGATCAAATAGAACAATTGGCTTTGGAAATTAAACCTTTAATCTTGCTGGCCGGATACAGCGCTTATCCCCGCAAAATCGATTTCGCCCGAATGAGAGCGATCGCTGATAAGGTTAATGCCGTTTTCATGGTTGATATGGCTCATTTCAGTGGTTTGGTTGCCGGTAAGGTTTTCAAAGATGAATTTGACCCTGTTAAACATGCCCATGTAGTAACAACTACTACCCACAAAACACTTAGAGGCCCCAGGGGTGGGATGGTGCTTTGTACAAAAGAGTTTGCCGAAAGTGTCGATAAAGGATGTCCGCTTGTTATCGGTGGACCACTTGCCCACGTTATGGCCGCCAAAGCCGTGGCTTTCACTGAAGCCAACGACACTGAATTCCAGACCTATGCACAATCTATAGTTAAAAATTCTGCTTCACTCTCCAAATTCCTTATCGATGAAGGATTGAGTGTAGCAACCGGAGGAACTGATAACCATCTGATGCTCATCGATGTAACTCCATTTGGTATCACCGGACGACAGGCAGAAAGCGCTCTGAGAGAGTGCGGGATTACTCTTAATCGTAACTCCTTACCTTATGACCCTAACGGCCCCTGGTACACAAGTGGACTAAGAATCGGAACACCGGCCGTGACAACTCTTGGTATGGGTGAAGAAGAGATGAAAGAGATTGCGGGTATTGTAAAACTCGTACTTTCAAACTGCACACCTAACACAATTGCCTCCGGTCCCAATGCAGGGAAACCGAGCAAAGCTAAATATTCCATTGAGCCCGGGGCTGCAGGTGAAGCTAAAGACAGAGTCAACAGCCTGCTTTCACGTTTTCCTGTATATCCTGAACTTGATCTTGAACTTTTGCAAAAACATTTCTCTTAAAGTCTCCTTCCTTCCGGGTCCGGAATTTTTTCCGGGCCTGGTTTTTATTTATACCACTGCCTTCACCGCAGCCTCTTTTGAATTTTAAAACAATTATAAGAGTTAAATCGTTGGGTCCTTTTTTCTGTTCCTGTTTAACAGTGTGTATTTTTTAGTTTTATTTATTATTTCAGGTTTATATACTTGAGAATAAGTATACCTAATATTTTTTTTAGCAATTCCTACGGAGGTATTTGTGAGAATATGGAAAACTCCCCTAAAACTCTTTCTTATTTCGATGACCATGCCTGCTATTGCGCTATCTTCAGCAGATAATTTCAGACTTAACCAATTGGGGTATCACTCTCTTGATCGCAAGGTCGCCATTGTGATCGATACAGAAGCTTCAAATTTTGAAATAATCAGAAAAGCCGATGAAGAAGTAGTGTTTGAAGGAAAGCTTTCTGAAACCAGAGACTGGGCACAGTCTGGTGAAAGCGGCCGTCAGGCTGATTTCTCTGAATTGAGAGAAGAAGGAGTATTCCAGGTTAAAGTAGAAAACAGAGGTCTCTCACATCCCTTTTCAATTACCGACAACGTTCTTGAAGAGGTGGCCAATGCATCAATGAGATCCTACTACTTTCAGCGCTGTTCCTATGAGCTAACCGAAGAATTCGCAGGAAAGTGGGCCAGACCTGCCGGCCACCCCGATACAGCAGTTTCTTTTCACCCATCCAGTGGCAGAGAAGAGGGGACGTTGTACTCTCCGGGAGGCTGGTATGATGCCGGTGATTTCGGCAAATACATAGTAAACTCGGGCATCTCGACCGGTACTCTTCTGGCGTTTTACGAGAACTTTCCTGACTACTTTCCCGACGGAAGCCTCAACATTCCTGAATCAGGCAACGGACGCCCTGATATCCTCGATGAAATTCAGTTTAATGTAGACTGGATGAAAACCATGCAGGATGAGGACGGTGGTGTATTTTTCAAATTAACCACCCTCAATTTTCCCGGCTATATAATGCCTCACGAGGACAATAATGAACGATTCGCCATTGGAAAAAGTACCACTTCTGCCCTTAATTTTGCAGCCGTTATGGCCATGGCAGGCAGAGTTTATGAACCGTTTGATGAAGAGTATGCCAAAGACTGTATCGAGCGGGCCAAAAGGGCATGGGCATGGGCACAGGAAAACCCTTCCATACCATTTAACAACCCTCCCGATGTGCGTACAGGTGAATACAGAGACCAAAATTTTTCAGATGAATTTATCTGGGCTGCATCAGAACTCTTTATCACCACAGGAGAAGATGAATTTAAGGAATTCCTTCTAACTCAGGATCTATCCTACTCTTCTGCACCATCATGGCAAAATGTACACTCTCTTGCAGCCCTTTCTCTGTCCACGATAGAAAATGATCTGCCAGAGGAGCTGCAGGAAAGGATTAAAGCATCAGTGGTTAGTGCTGCGGATAACTGGATTGGTGATATTAGCAGGTCATTGTACCGCATCCCCAATGCTAACTTCATCTGGGGCTCAAATTCTATATTCGCAAATATGGGTATTGCAATGATCTATGCTTATAAAATTACCGGTGAGAGCCACTATATCCTCTCGGCTTCAGAAGTAGCCGACTATCTGCTTGGGAAAAACGCTACCACCTTCTCTTTTATGACTGGCTTTGGATCGAAAGCGACTGCTAACCCCCACCACAGACACTCTGTTGCTGCAGAGGTTGGTTCTGTACCCGGATTTCTGGCTGGTGGTCCTAATGCCGGCAGACAGGACAGCTCATATTCTCCCTACACTTATAGAGTCCCTGCAAAAAGCTATGAAGATGCCTATAAAAGCTACGCATCCAATGAAGTGGCCATAAACTGGAATGCTCCTTCAACTTTCCTTTTTGGAGCTATTGATGCAATTATGAACAGTGATGATTTTAAAAGTGATGGTCCATTCGGGCTTTCGGTTGAGGTAGAAGGGGATGGATCGGTTTCTGTCTCGCCTCAGGAAGACTCTTTTGAAGCATCTCAGACAATAACCCTGAAGGCAAAACCCTCTGATGGCGCAGTATTCAGCCACTGGACCGGAGTAGCGGCTTCAAATCAAAACCCTGTTGAGATCAACCTTATCTCAGACTCAAGAGTGGTAGCTGTGTTCATTAACCCCGCTGAAATGGTGGTGAATGGTGATTTCTCGGGCGGTATACCTCCATGGGATTTCGGTGTACACAGAACAGCATCTGCTACGGGTAACGTAGTAGGAGGGGAGTTTAAAATCAGCCCCAAAGAAGCTGGTGATGATGTGTGGAATATACAAATCACCCAAAGCGGGCTGGAGCTTAGACAGGGCAGGACTTACCGGGTAAGTTTCGATGCACATGCGCCGGAAGCCAGAAAAGTTTTCCCCAACATTGGAATGAGCCAGGATCCATGGGATTCATACATTGCGGGTGGTCAGCGGGAGTTTGAAGTGGGCCCCGAAAAAGACACTTACAGCTTCACCTTTACAATGGAAGCAAAAGATGATTTGAATGGAAGAATTGAGATCAACTGCGGTACTTCCGACGTCGATGTATATCTGAGCAATATCAGTGTACAGGAAGTGATTGAATAAAGGTCGCACCATTCTTTTTGATCTTTTTTTAAGGGAGCTTTTAAGAAGCTCCCTTTTTTTATCCTTCACAATTCTTGTTTTGTCGTCCCTTACTGCGATGCTGAGGCCATCTTTGTCCACCACACCGGTTTCCTTGCCCCGGAAAAAAGGGTGTAGTGTTGGCCCCCTTACTACACCAACAATTATGGGTAATTTTAATTGTAGTCGATGGGAAGTTATAATTGTCGTTGGCCACTTTTTTTTCATAAACCTGTTACACCTACTGCATAGAAGCCCCTTTAGGGCACGACCTCTTGCCTCTTGAATGATAGGAAGCACGTAAAAAGACGTTTTCCCCCGTTAACAGAGCAATTGAATGCGATTTTGGGTACTGGAAGTGCGATTTTGGGTACTGGAAGTGCGATTTTGAGTACTAGAAGTGTGATTTTGAGTACTAGAAGTGTGATTTTGAGTACTAGAAGTGTGATTTTGAGTACTAGAAGTGCGATTTTGAGTACTAGAAGTGCGATTTTGAGTACTAGAAGTG
>JARUKZ010000033.1 GCA_029688955.1 Chitinispirillales bacterium ANBcel5
TCAGTTGTGAGCGGATCTGTTTTGGGGCATAGGTATCAATAAACGGTCGTGCAGTGGTAATCCTGGAAAATGTTTCCCGGAAAAAAGCGTTGTGAGGATTTTTGAGGGGGTTATACTTTGGGGTATCCATGAAGTTAATATAATTCAGGTAAAAGGGGAGGGTGGGGAAGTCTTGGGGCTGCCGGTTTAGTCGTTAAAAAAGACATGGATACTCCTTTAGGCTGTAAGCGCTAATGTCTGGTACAGGATGACCAATAAAATTCTGCAGATACGATTTTTTTAACCCAATTCATTCTCTGCTTTTAAAAACAAGGAGTAATTTTCAAAAACACCTCTTAGTTTAAAGCCGGTTTTTTCGGCAACTTTTAAAGCTCTGTTATTGCTGTGTTTTATCCTGGCTCTAAATCTTTTTATACCATAATATTCAACCATATGGTTACAAATCAAACTTATGGCTTCAGAGCCGATTCCCAAACTCCAATTATTAGGGTTGGCAATTACAATGTCCACCTCGCACTCAGTTCTGTTTTCATTAAAAGCGAATAATTCCAGTTGTCCTAAATAAGAGTTGTCTTCCCTGCCTGCAATAACAAGACGGATTCTGTTGAGATCAATTTCTAAAGAGCTTTTCAGAAAACCTAAAGTTTCTTCTTCTGTGTGATAGTGTTCAAAGATGTCAGAATCCATTAGATCTTTTGTAACTGCTTTATCATTTACCCATAAACGGATGCAATTAAAATCATTCATATCAAATTGTCTTAACTGAATTGTATCACCCATTATGTTACAATGCATGTTTTTGTTTTTCTGCACGGTTATTCCTCCACCGTTTCGGAAAAGGTTCTTATAAGGGTTGGCAATACGAGTGTGCTAAGAGACGTCGAAGCATGGATGACCATAGAACACTGTCCCGTCTTCGGGGTGGCCTGAAGGGCCAACTCCGATGGGTTTGCATGACCGAACTAGCCAAGTGTCAACTTTCTGTCTTACACTATTTTTCTGACAATAAAAAAGAGATTAGAAAAAACATTCTCACGATTCTGCTATAGATATTTTGGGCCACATAGGATGATAACGAACGGTAACTTCGCCACCTCTTTTGAATTCATCAGCTTGTTTTTGTGCATCTTTTTGTGAGTACCAGATCTGTTCTGAAAAAGAGATTCGTCTTCCTGTATAGGTATCCATTCCCACCTCATATTCATATTTAACAGCGACTTTATATCTTATGGGTGGCGTAGTATCTGCAGGCAAAAACGATGAACATGCCGAACAGAATACACCAGAACGCGTTCGTACCACCTCAACAACTTTGGGCTGGGTTATGATTTTACCCTCCGTGACGGGCCATCTATGGTAGGTACAAGTAAACCAGAGGAAGGTGATCTTATCAAAGAATTCAACTCCAACTACAACAAACAACGTGAGGAAAAATGCCTGGTTTCTAAACCCTTTCATTGCGAAAAACAAACCTATTAAAACAGCTGCCGCAATAATTATGAATTTTATGAGAGCGTTTTTTCTGTCAATGCTCTCTTGAATAGAAAGCCTCTCAAGCTCTTCACCCAAATCTCTTAAATATTTAATCTCCTGGTCCTTTTTCATGGTTTTCACCTGTATGTGATAGGGTTATGGTTTTTTGTTGTTAACAAAAAGAATATAGTATCAAAGCTTTTTGGGAATCAAGCTAACAGAGCGAAAAAAGGTAGAGAAAGGAAAAAGGCCAACAGAGAAAGCCGGCTTTTCAGGCCAGTTGAAGTGACAAATCACATTTCCGAGAAAGACAAACTCTTCACGCTTGCACGTGGCAAGCACGTTTCCTGGCGCCCCCGTGAGGAACATTTCACTTGCCACCAGGCCTTGCTGGGGGGTGGCCACCTTCGCCTCGGGCGACCCGTAATCAGAATTCATAAAGATGAGAACAGGGATATCAAATTAAAAATGGAAGTCATTTCTATTTTCTGCTCAAAGAAGCTGGTTCACAGCTACCAAGAAGTGGCAATGAATGACAACGCTTTATAACGCTGAAAAGGAAAGAAAGAATCCAGAACAGAGCATTATTTGGTATCTTAGTACTGAGTTTTTTCATAAATCACCCCTATACGGATTAACCGGGGAATCGTTGCGGATCCCCGGTTATTATAGCCAAATTAAGGTGGTGTACAAAAGCCTGATCAAGATAGAAAAATCTGATTAGGAGGTCTGTAAAACCCTTCATTTTCCGGAGAAGTGCTATGAGTTTCCCAAGAGTATCGGTGTTCATCTCCCTGGTCGGTATAATAACAGCTGCATTTGCGGATGAATTCAAATGGGGTACAGTGACCATGGGAGGCGGAGGCTTTGTTTCTGCAATAATCACCTGCAAAACAGAACCAAATAACATCTGGGCCCGTACCGATGTGGGAGGTGCATACCGCTGGAACGAAGAGAATCAGCTTTGGGTACCGGTAACAGACTGGATAGGACCCGAAAACATGGGCCTTTTTGGGATCGATGCCTTGGCCATAGATCCACAGAACCCCAACAGAATCTATATGTTTGCAGGAACAGATTACTGGAATGAAGGGCTGACTATGATTTTGCGCTCAGATGATTATGGAGAAACATTTGATACTATAGATGTAACGTCTCAGTTTAAAACTCACGGCAATGGCTATGGTCGCCAGAATGGGGAGCGTTTGGCCGTGGACCCCAATAACTCAGATATCCTTTTTGTCGGAACAAGAGATGATGGGCTTTGGCGAAGTATTGACAGGGGAAATACATGGAGTCAGGTACCGGGGGTGGATGCGCTTTCAAACGGTTTGGGAATAGGAGTTGTGTTGTTTGACCCAAACAGCGAATCAGGTGGAATTACCCAGAGGATTTTTATCGGTAAGTCCACCACAGGGGAGAATTTGTTTGTATCTGAGGATGGAGGCGAGAACTGGGAGCATATAGCTATGCCCGATCTCTCAAGAGATGTTATGCCCCAAAGAGCGGTGCTCACTCCCGGTGGAAGATACCTCTACCTGGCAACCGCAAATGGTGCAGGACCCGGCTTTGGTACCGGGGCAACGATCAACCGGGGTGCAGTGCTCAGGTACGATACGTATGATAAGGAGTGGGAGAATATTTCACCTGAAAACTGGCTCGATGATCCGCCTCACCCGGAGTATCCCGGACAGACAGTGTGGGATGCGCACTTTGGGGGCTTTGGCGGGATAACCATGAACCCGGCGGATTCAAATCACATAATCGTTTCATCGATCAATTCCTGGAATCCTCAGCTGTGGGATAACTCATCAAGTGTGGGGTGGGGGGATAAGATCTTTGTTACTCTTGACGGCGGCGATAACTGGACAAATGTGTTTGGCGATTTCGATGATGAAGAGGTGGGAAGTGTTGGTGACGATGAAGCGATCGCTGTGCTGCAAAAAAATGGCTATAACTGGATTGAGGGGGAAAGTATACACTGGGCCGGAAGTATAGAATTTGATCCATTCAATCCTGAACGGGTGTTTGTAACAAGTGGTAATGGCATTTACATGGCCAGAAATTTTGCCCCGGATGAACGATTTAATTTCTATTTCACCGTAAGGGGGCTTGAAGAAACGGTACCTATGGATATTGTCAGTATCCCCGGAGGACCGGTTATTACGGTGATTTTGGATTACGATGGCTTTGTTCATGATGATATCACGGAGCCGGTATCCGAAAGTCGTCACTATCCACAGGTGGGGTCAACCAGTGGGCTCGATTTCGCTAAACAAAGTCCTAACGTAGTAGTGCGCGTGGGTGGTTATGATACTCCCGAAACCGATGACAACTATGTGTTTCCGCTCTACTATTCCCTTGATACCGCAAGAACCTGGGAACCTTTTGCTACCCACCCTGAACCAGGGCAAAACTATGGCGGTAAGATTGCAGTGTCAAGCGATGGTGAAGTGGTACTGTGGGCACCATCTGGGAGAAACCGGATCTACCGAACCGATGATTGGGGTGAAACGTGGAGTGTTGCAGATGGGATAAGCAGTCAAAACTCCATGCCAAAAGCAGACCCGGTAAACCCGGGGGTGTTTTATGCCTTTGGGGGTGAAGTTTATAGAAGTGAGGACGCGGGGGTTACATTTAACGCGGTCAGTGATCGCAACTTCTCCTGGACCAATGATATGCAGCTTACACCCGGTAAAGAGGGACATGTATGGGTAGTGGGGTATGCCTGGGATGGAATAAACGGAGGCTTTTTGGCACGCTCTACAGATGGAGGAGAGACCTTTATAAATGTTGATCCTCAGCAGGATTCTTCCTACACCCAACGCGTTCAGCATGCTGAAGCCGTTGGGTTTGGAAAAGCCGCTTTGGGGGCAGAGTATCCCGCGATCTATATGTATGGTACCATTGACGGAGTTAAGGGAGTCTGGCAATCGATAGATGAAGCAAGGAGCTGGGAGAGAATCGATGATGAGATGCATCAGTACGGGGCACTTGCAAACGGCAATTTTGTAAGGGGTGATGCCAATACGTTTGGGGTGGTTTACAGAAGTACCGCGGGGCGTGGTGTTGCGGTAAGAATGCCATCTGAGTGGTCAGAGCAGAAGGGTACTTCGGTAGCGTTTACAAAGCGTTCGTCTCATTCAGGTAATGTTGTGGTGAGAGGCAATATGATGCATCTGAACCTGCCTTCAGAGGAGCAGTTTAGGTTGCGGGTGTTTGATTTGCGGGGAAGAACAGTGTACAGCAGGGTGTTTGACCGATCAACAGCTCTGTCGCTTAATTCACTGGTAAATGCACGGGGAACATTTGTGGCTTCCGTTCATAACAGCAGAAACGAACCCCTGTTTTCCAGAATGTTTCGAGTGGTAAGATAGAAAGTATATAGATCGGTTGCGGCCCGGAAGCGATTACAGGTATCTCCGGGCTTTTTACATCGTAATAATACTATTTATAGCTGCCGGGGTACTGACATCGTAACAGCTGATGTAACCGTATCGTTGTTTTAGATAACTAACAACTTTTTTTATTTAATATACTGGTCAGAATACAACTCACCCACTACCATCATACCGTTTTCAGGAAACTATACCTACCTTTTTTGATAACCCTTTTTATTCGGTCTATCCTTAAAAAAAGTTTGACACACTTATATCTGTGTTATACCATATAACATTATCGCTTTGAGTTTTGGCAAGTCCCTTCTGCGGCTCCGGAAGTGACAGGTGCTTACGCGGTACTATCGGGGCCTTTTATCTGTTTAAAAGGAGGGTAGAGTGTTTGGTGTACGATCTTTTTTTATTGCTATCAATGCTGTAAGTTGTTTGGCAGCAGGGGTTTGTGCGGAAACAAAAGAGGAGCACTCTTTTCCGGAGATAAACATTCACGGAAATATTCAGATTCAGGCCAGAAAGGAACTCTACGATAATGGGGCCACCGACAATCTCGACCAGTTCTGGGGGCGGGCCAATCTGGGTGTTACCGTGCGTGGTGAGGCACTGAGTGGGCGGATAAATATCCGGGCATTCCCGGCCGGGTTTGGCTTTGAAGTCCTTACCGGTGCGACCTTTGATACAACCGGTCAGGGCTCAGTAACAGGAGAAAAAACTGGTATTCCAAATTTTCAGATCGAAAATGCCTGGATACAGCACACCAGAGGGAACCTAAGTACAAGGGTGGGGCGGTTTAGCCATACCACTTCCCAAACGCTTCACTTTGGTAATTATCTTTATCAGGATCCCGGCGGAAGATTTATGGCCCGGATCGCTTATTTCAATGCACTGGAGCTATCGGCCCAAACCGGTCCGCTCCTATCAAGTGTGATCTTTGCTGCAGGAGACAGAAATCTTAATACGGGCTCTTTAAGGATTTTTGAGAAACTTACAATAGCCGAAAACCTGAACATCGGTGTGGGATATTTCGCTAACATCTTTGACCTGGTGCATAACAGTGATGCTGAGATAATCAACCGGTTTACGCTAACCGGTGATTACACACTAACTAATGGATTGATGCCCTATTTGGAGGTGGGTATTATTGAAAATGGTGGCGATAATAGTTGGGATGTGCCGCTTACCATTGGGTGCAAAATACCTGCAGGAACAGTTGTGGACTTTTTAGCTCTTGAGATGGAGTATTCACCTGAAACAATAAGGGAAGACAATCCGGTAGGAGTTAATCTCGCTTTGGTGAAACGTTTTAACAACCATGCAAGCTTTAACGTTGGTATCTCTTCAAGCACATATGCGGAGTCATTTGGTGATTTGGCGTTTGGTGTACGTTATACCGGGTCTCTGTAGACGTATAAATTATAGGGTGCACAAGAATGACGCTTCCATAATGCTCAAAATTATTATTTAAGGAGAGGCGTTGAGTGTACAGGAACAGTTTAAAAAATGGTTTCAGGGGTAAAGGAACAGAAAAAAGATCGTAAGTACAGGCAATGATTTCACCTGAATTATGCAAATTGGATTTAGGTTTTACGGTAGTACCAGGATAGAGGGAATTTAAAAAGGGAAGGTCGAAAGTGTTTAAATTTAACGACATGAGTATCGGAAAAAAACTGGTCGCAGGAAATTGTTTTTTAATGTTTGTTTTAGCTTTGGGGGTAGGACTTTTGTCTATTAGGCAAACAACCAGGGCTTTGCAGGGGCAGGTGGAGGAGCTTATTCCGAGAATGGCAGGTGATAATGCATTGATAATTAGAAATGTGCTCGATAAATATCTCCTTACCATGGAAGTTATGGCTTCAAACCCTGATATACGATCCATGAACTGGAGCAGGCAGCGTGAGGTTCTGGAAGAGCAGACCGTTATGGGTGATTTTATGGGTATGGGAATAATTTTTCCTGATGGTACTGCAAGATACCCCGATGGAACAACTGCGCAGTTGGGAGATCGGGATTATTTCAAAAAAGCGATGGATGGGGAAATAAACTTTTCCAACGTGATTATTTCGCGTGTGACAAATTCGGCGGTAATGATGGCTGCCGCACCGGTAAGAGATATGAACCAGGATATTGCTGCAGTGCTTATTGCAAGGCTTGACGCTGGGTGGTTAAGTGAAACAACCGATAATCTTGGATATGGTGAAAATGGGTATGCCTATATAATCGATGGCAGCGGTGCTTTGATCGCTCATGAGGACAGGGACTTTGTCATGGAGCAGAGAAACTTTCTTGAGGAAGGAAAGGCGAACCGTGAATACGAAAACCTTTCAGCTATGTTTCAACGGATGGTGCGGGGTGAAACTGGTTTTGATGAGTATCCGTTCTTAGGCTCGGATAGATTCTTTGGTTATGCACCGATACCGGGAACTGGATGGTCTATTGCTATTGGTGCTCACAGAGCAGACGTTTTTCATCAGTTGTCAGTAGCCCGTAACATGATTATCACTCTTGTTATTATTCTTATGGCAGTAGGCTTTGTGGCAGTATTTGCCATGGCCCGAACCATCGTGCGACCAATACAGCAAACCACCTTGATGCTTAAGGACATTTCCGAAGGTGAAGGTGATCTTACCAAAAGATTAGATGTAGATAGTAAAGATGAAATAGGTGAAATGGCACTCTTTTTTAACCGGTTCGTTGAAAAGCTACAAAGTATCATCTCTACTGTCACAAACAATGCAGATACTGTAGCATCTTCTGCCACTGAGCTTTCAACGGTTTCAACCCAGATCGCCAGTAATGCTGAAGAGATGAGTACGCAGGTATCTTCGGTGGCCTCTTCTACCGAGCAGGCAACAACAAACATAAACTCCATCTCTTCAGCTGCAGAAGAGATGTCGGCATCTGCAAATTCTGTCGCCACTTCCATTGAGGAGATGAGTGCTTCTCTTAATGAAGTGTCAAGCAGCTGCGAAAAAGAGTTGAAAATTGCCGCAGAGGCAAATACACATGCTAAAAACAGCAAAGAGGTAATGGATAAACTTGGTGTAGCAGCTAAGTCAATTGGAAAAGTGGTGGAAGTGATCAATGATATTGCAGATCAAACCAATCTTCTCGCTCTTAATGCAACAATCGAGGCTGCATCAGCCGGAGATGCGGGAAAAGGGTTTGCTGTTGTTGCAAATGAAGTAAAGGAGCTTGCAAAGCAAACTGCCAGTGCGACTAAGGAGATAGAAAAGCAGATCGATGAGATGCAGAGCAATACCGAGTCTGCGGTGAACGCCATTGGTTCTGTATCTGAGGTTATTGAACAGGTAAACACCATCTCTCAGACTATTGTCAGTGCTGTTGAAGAGCAAAGTGCAACGGTTAATGATATTGTGCAAAGTATAACTGGTGTAAGCACAGGGTCACAGGAAGTATCCAAAAACGTTACCGAATCAGCAACCGGGCTTTCTGAGATCTCTTCAACCATTACGGATGTAAATGGCGCGGTAGGTGATACCGCCAAGGGAATTGTTCAGGTGAAATCGAGTTCAGAGGAGCTGGCTAAGCTGTCTGAAAATCTAAAGTCACTTTTAGGACAATTTAAGGTGTAATGGTTTTCTTCTTTCGTGAAGGCTGTTTTTAGCTTTTCAAAGCGGCGGACCTGACCGTAAACAGGTCAAAATTCTTTAGCCCGTGGCAATCACCACGGGCGCTTCTTTGGAAACTGTAAGTAAACTTTTTGAATCAGCTTCTTTCTTTCCACAGGTACATTTTTTATATTCGGTTTTCACATTCAATACATCCTGTTAGCTTTAAGGTGATGTGCTTTGACCGAGCACTGAAACAGTAACGCTTAAAGCCGGTGCGCAGTGTTTTAATTATCATGGAGGAGCTTCAGGAGTGGATGATATGGATGTTACAAAATATCCCACTATGAGCAGGTTACTTTCATTATGAGATTGAAATTGAAAGTGAATGGCCAGTAAACCCCGAAAACAATGCGAAGTAGCCTCATTTTGCTGTGACTGTGGCTTTGCTCGGGAGGAAAACGTTATGTGTTTAGATTCGTCCCACCCCGGGCATTAAAATTGCTACTTTCCCCAGTATATCTGAGTGTTGTGTTACCGAAAAAAAGGGGTGTTAAAAATGATACTTATTACTGATGTAAGCAGCAGAATGGGGTCTCACTTAGCGATGGATTTTCTAAAATCGGGGCAGAAAGTCAGAGGAATCGATGAATCCCGGGGGCAAATGGCCAGACTTATAAGTGAGGGGCTGGATGCTGCAACAGGGCAGATCGATGATCCTGTCTTTCTCTCAAGCACCTTCGAACAGGTAGAATCGGTCTTCTTTATAATCCCTCTGCACGCAAACAGGGAAGACAGTTACCGGCACTATTTTATAAATCTCGCAAACACAATGACTAAGGTGGTACGGGAGTCTGCGGTAAGAAACATCTTCCTTATCTCAAGCATGGGTGCGGATGAAAAAGAGGAGGCTGGTTTTCTAAGTGCGTATGGTGAAGTAGAAGAGATCCTTGATACTCTGGAGCTTGAAACGATCACCCTTATTCGTCCCGGCTACTTTATGGATCATCTGTTGCCTAAAATCTCTATGATCCGTACAAAAGACATGATTGGTGATGTAATCAATGGTGATACTCCGCTCTATTTTACCAGTATAAAAGATGTGGCTTCCACGATTACCACAATGTATCAGGAGAACAGTTTTTTTGGACGTTCGAAGGTGGAACTGTACAGTGATAAAATGTCCCTCAGAAGAGCAGTGAAGATAATCGGGGAATATATCGATATCCCTGAGCTGCCCTTTGTTCAAATGGGGGATCAGGAATACAGAAACCATCTGCTGGAAGAAGGGGCTTCTATATCTTTTGCCAACATGTACACCGAGATGGCTCATGCCATAAGCAGGGGGGCTATGGTTCCGGCTCTTATCGATCCACAAACCCCTAATCTCCCCACACGGGTCGAAGAGTTCATAGAGAATGTGTTTGTTCCTGCGTATAAAAGCGGCTCAGAAGAACTATAATAACCTTTATAAGGAGAAAAAGTATGAAACTCAACGTTCCTGCGATGGCTGCGACCTGCAGTGTTGTTTGTGGATTTGGCATGGGAATATTAACCTGGGTTATGATGTTGTTTGAACGAAAAATGAAGAAAAAAACGGTTCTGAAATACATGTACAAGGGGAACAAAATCACGGCAAAAAAGAGTGCCATTGGGGTTGCAGGGGCTCTTATCGATGGATTTGTGGGTGGCGCGGGGTTCTCTTTTGTGTATAATAAATTTGTGTCCCTTTTTTCTAAAGATGAAGATGCCTGAAAAAGGAATGCTGTTAAGGAAAAATCCAGTCATAATGGAGAGTCTATATGGCACTTGAAAGTGAAAAGATAAAAGAGGATGTTGTAAATCACCTTCTATGGGATAGTCGCTTAAGGTCTGAGAAGATTGATGTTTCTGTTACCGGAAATACTGTAGTGCTTTCAGGAAGTGTGCCTTCGTTCAGGGAAAGAATGGTGGCTGAGGCAGATACATGGGCTGTGCCGGGAATCGCTTCAGTTGAAAACAGAGTTCAGATTGGAGACTTCTCCCGAGTTTCAGACAAGCAGTTGATGGAAAATGCTGTGACTGTTTTACATCTCAATGAGGTAACAGAGGATCAAAAAATTGCCGTAAACGTAGAAGATGGGAAGTTTGTGCTCAGTGGCAGCGTGGATGAATACTGGAAAAAGACCTACACAGTGGATCTTTTAGCTCATGTAAAAGGAGTAATCGACATAATAGATAACATGGCTGTTGTTCCGGGCAATCAGATTGCAGATGAGTCGGTGGCTGAAGATATTTTGGAGGCGCTGAAACGACAGGGAAAAATCGATGTTTCGACTATAACGCTTGAGGTTAGTGGGGGCAAAGCTGTTATAAGGGGCAGAGTCCCTGACTGGCAGAGCTTTTCAGATTCTTACAGCATACTGAAGAATACAAAGGGAGTTGCTGAGATCAGAAACGAACTTACCATTGTACCTGAAGGGGTAGAGTAAAAGGAAAAAGGGCCACTAAGCGTAAGGCCCTTTTTTTAGTTGATTACTAATCCGATTGTTTCATGGGTAATTCGGCAGGGGAATGGGGTTGTGTTGACTCTGTGCGTTCAGCAATCTCTATGCTCGTTTTATACCTGTTTCCCTCTCTTACAAATATCACTTCAACTGTTTCACCTGGTCTAAAAGCGGCAACAATGTTATTCAGATCATTTGCATTTTCAATCTCCTTATCATTTATTCTTGTGATTATGTCATTTGCACGTAAGCCAGCTCTTTGGGCTGGTTGGTTATCCTGGACCTGGCTTATCAGTGCTCCCCTGGTGAGATCAACACCTAACTCCTCTCTCTTTTCGGGAGTTATATCCTTCACTGCCACACCAATAAAGCCCCTGATCACACGCCCTTCATACACCAGATCCTCCATTACCCGTTTTGCCAGATTTATGGGAATCGCTAGACCGATACCCATAAATCCTCCCGTAGTGGAAAAGATAAGAGTGTTGATTCCTATCACCGCTCCATCAAGATTAACCAAAGCCCCGCCTGAATTACCCGGGTTTATGGCTGCATCAGTTTGAATAAAATTCTGATAGGCGAGCTCAAGACCCACTCTTCTTTGCAGCGCCGAGACGATGCCGGAGGTTATGGAAGAGGTGAGGCCAAAAGGGCTTCCTATTGCTGCGACCATATCACCGGACTGAAGCTCATCGGAGTCTCCAAGATATGCCACGGGAAGATCGTTTGGGATATCGTCGGTTATCTGTAAAAGCGCTACATCGGTTAAAGAATCGCTTCCGATAATTTTGGCGCTTAAGACTGTTTTGTCCAGAAGGTGAATAGTCAGCTCCTCGGAATTGGCAACAACATGGTAGTTGGTGAGTATATGGCCTTCTGAGGAGACTATTATTCCCGAACCAAGCCCCTGCTGTTGCTGTTGCTTATTTGACTGGGGTATAGAAGGCGGAAGCTCACCGGCTGGTACAACTGCCACTACTGATGGTGCAACTTCTCTTGCAATGTTTATAAATGAATTTCTGTACTGCTCGTCGTCACGGGGGGGCCATTGTATTGGCGGAGCATCTGCTCCAAACTCAATACTTCCCCTGGGTGGACGCCCTGAAGATGCCTGCCCATTTAAAGCGGCTAAAATTAAAAATAAAGGTATGAGATTCTTAAGCATAGTTATCTCCTCTCTCATTGTATCCCAAACTGATCTCATAACCCAACCACAGTGCAATCACTATACCTGAGAAGATGTGCAGAATTGAAAAAAGTAATGCGGTACAGTATCTGCTATCTGTTAAAGGGAAAAACTGCTGAATAACTCAGGACATTGCTTATGAAAACATCATCACAACCTTTTTGGGAAAAAGTACGGGAGCTATGGCATGTTATAGACGATTCAGAGCGAAACAGAGTAACCCATTTTGTACTGCTTAACTTGAGAAAAAGATTGCCTCACCAGGATGCACGAATGATTTTTGATCTGCTCCCCTCAGAAATCGCCTCCCTTTCTGCTGAGCCTGGTATAGCGGTGCTTGAAGATAAAGGACACAGACCGGTACTTGATGTCGATAAAGATGAATTCATACGCTTGGTAAGCGAACAAGCAACGGTTTCTGAACAAACTGCTCTACAGGCTACTATCGCGGTATTTGGCGCAACCCGGTCTTTGGTGCCGGAGAGGGAATCTGATCATATTAGATTTATTTTGCCTAAAGGACTCAAAGAGGTTTGGGGTGGAAAGGGAAAACCAGAAGAGTAAAAGAGGTAAGGGCATTATGTTAAGCAACAATGTTGGTTGATTCAAAGATTAATAACACGGTAAACACGATAGAAAATGGACTCAATTGCACAGACATCCTTTATTCTCAGTAGGATAATAAATATTGTATCACTGGGTATTATTGCTTTTGTGAGCGGAAAGCTTGTTCAGAAGTATAATATCAAAGTAAACTACACTCGTAAAATCAATCATTTTGCGGTGTTTTTCATCCCTATACTGTTGGAAGACCTGTTTGTTTACCGAAGCACAGTAGCAACAACGGTGGTTTCAAGCGGCGTTTACGCCCTTTTGCTTCTATCCCTGAGCAATCCTGTACGCAGCAGGTCGAAGCTGATCACCACCATGTTTACTTCATTTGACCGTCCGGAGGATCGCCCCCATACACTTCTGTGGTTAAGTACTCAGGTCATAGCCGGATTTGCGATTCTGGTTCCTCTTGCCTATTTATTCATGAGCATGAATATTTTTGAATTAACCTACATACCTGTTCTGATAAACGGAATAGGGGATGGACTTGCTGAGCCGGTCGGGGTGCGGTTTGGAAAACGGGAGTATAAAGTCAATGCGATTTTTTCAACGCGTACCTATTCAAGGACGATTGCAGGAAGTGCGTGTGTTTTGATCACCGCAATAGTTGTGGTGTACTTTTTTAGGGATTCTTTTACTTTTCAACAGTTTATAGCTGCTTTAGTTCTGGTCCCGGTGACAATGACATTAGCCGAGTCCTTTGCACCTCACACCTGGGATACCCCGTTTCTGTTCTTTGTAGGTGGCGTGGTATTGGTTGCAATTGTCACTATTTTCTGATGTTTATGGCCAGTTGTGGGAAGAGCAAAGTCGCTACACTGCTGTTGATGTTTGGTTTTTGCCCATTTAAAGGTATAATTGGTTTCATTTCAGCTTCAGCTATTTGGCAAAGGAGGGGACCTACTGTTCGGGAAATCGAGTCACTGTTAAAAATTCGCTTCAATGGAAGTATCCTCAACTGGTTAAATCATGGAATAAATCAAAAAACGACACGCTTTCCTCTCCAGAGGTTGCCCCGGGATTGCATAAAGCTGTGTGGTGGAGGTGTGAAAAGGGGTAAAAGTGGCGGGCCGCAGTGGGGTCAAGAAACAGAGCCACCAGATGTCCCTGTCGCGCAAATCACCTCCCTTTGGCGCAGAACAACCTTTAAAAGTAAGCTCGAAGCAGGCACGACGGTGGTATCGTGCGAAAAACTCCCTTTTCCCCAAAAGTCTCTGACTGTCACTCATCCCTATCTTTCCAAACAGTGGTACTCCAGGAAAAATGGCTTCCCTGGCACCAGAGGATGTTACCGAACTTTCCACCTACGTGGTCTGGTGGAAAAGGGTATGGAGAGAGGTGAAAAACATCGAGCAAGACGGAACCATCGTTAGTCCAGGATATGTGGAAAAAAACAAAAAAAACGTTTACCTGATTAAGACGGATTATATATATTGAATAAGCTTGTACTTGACCATAATCAATAAATGGGTTTTTCCAATGATGAATAGCTCTCAGGGATCAAACACAAAAGGAGTATGCCCTTATGATGGCCGCACGTGTAACTGATATGACCGCCCACGCGGGGACTATTACCGGGCCAGGTTGCCCTACTGTACTTATCGGAAAAATGCCGGCAGCTCGCATGGGTGATATGCATATGTGCCCCATGGTCACTCCGGGTGTGCCTCCTGTTCCCCACGTCGGGGGACCTATCGTTGGGGGATGCCCCACAGTCCTCATCGGCAAGCTACCGGCGGCTAGACAAGGGGATATGTGTGTATGTGTGGGACCACCATCATCGATCGTTTTAGGGTGCCCAACAGTGCTTATCGGTTCCGGTGGTGGAGGCGGCGGTGGTGGAGGCGGCGCATCCGCAGCTTCTGCCGACACTGCAAAAGCTCTTAAAGAGGGCAAAATAAAGCCGGTTGAGGGGACAGAAACGTTCCCTGTTGAGATTCAGGCAGCACTTTCTGAGATGAATAAGTACTGCGCCCCCGAAGAGGTGCAGCAGAAAGTTAAAGAGATTGGTGAAGCTCTGGCTGCTGCAGGGGAGCAGCAAAAAAAGGAGCCGCTCACTATAAAAGACATTGTTGAGGTTTTAAAAGAGGTTGAAAAAGAAGAGGGATACGAAGCAGCCCGCCACTTTGCCTCCCATCTCGATTACGGCAAGCTCACCGATATTGCAAAAGCGTTTGTTTCGGGGAAAAACAGTGATCCTGACAACGACCCTAACCGCATGCCTACCCGCTTTATGCTGCTTTATGGCATGGATGATTCCCAGATAAAGGAGATCGATGATCATCCCGACTGCTTTGATGGCGAAGAGCATAAGATAAATGTGAAAAATCTGAGAAGGGGACTCAAGTTTCTAGGGTATGATGTAAAAAATGATGGGCCTTTTGATGATGAGGTATGGATCGGGTTTGTGCAGCATCTGGCATCTCTTCCGGTTCAGAAGAAGTTTGAAGAGACCCATATTGTCGAAATGGGTGAAGATCTGGGATCGATAGCAACAGATTATGGAATAACTTCCTGGAAATATCTATATGAGGTGAATAAAGGGGCAATCGGCGACAACCCTGACCTTTTAAAACCGGGCACAGAGCTTACGATTCCTCAGTGGGATGACACGCAGGGGGATGAAAAGATACAGGCTAAGGGAGGGGGTTTAAATGTGTATGTGAACGGATTACAGTATTTGTATGTATGGGTACCACTCAGTATCAGCTTCTTTGATTCAGATGCGGCAAAAGGGTATTGCCGGGATTCGGAGAACGACAACGAGAATGAATCTCAGATCATGCATGTTGAGCTATATGATCTGCGTCAAGATAAAATCATACTGGAAAAAGAGATAGAGGGTTATGATAAACTGGCTACCCTGATCCCTGAAATTGCAGATGCAGAGATTCGTGTTGATGGCCGCAAGGTTGTTCGGAAAGGCAGAGTATGACAGCAGCAAACAATTTGATCAGAAAACCGATACACGCAAACGGTGCCTATAAGCTCTGTATTGATGTTTGTAATCAAACTGCTATAAAAGCAGTATACAAAGATCAGTTTACAGAGTTAAGTGACAACTTACAAACTACACCCTGTTACAATCGTTTTTTTGTGGTATGGCGGCGTAAGGCAGAAAAAGAGTATGAAAACAAAGGGCTGGTTGTTGGGGATGAAAAAGGGTTTCTTAGATCTGTACCCTCTTTTGATGTAATTGTTAAAAAATACTCTACACCTTACAAACTGTGGCATTGCACCCTGGCACATGAATTTAAGCTTTTTGAATTCGATTATGATCAATACTACTATATTCTTCCTTTTCCTGCAGAACTGTTTCTGTCTGATTCATTTGGAAAACCAGAATATCTCACAGATCCACAAAGGTACTATGACCTTTTAATTGGCAGGAGGTATCCTCCTGAATCTTGTTTTGAGAGGAGGTTATGGGATGGTGATGAATCTGCTTTTGTGTATGGAACCTTCTTTAAGGTAACCGATAGTATATCTGGAAATCGTGGGTTACCGATTAATACAACATTTCTGGATATGATGGCCCTCCTTCACTATTATGTGTATATTGCAAATATTGAAAAAAAGATATTTGATTGCTACAGTAATCATCATACTGAATCCTATGGCCATCTAAAATATATAGAGACCACAATCTATACCATGATGCAACATCCCCACGAGGATGCCTTGATGAGCCAGACAGATAAAATTAATCTGTATAATACAGCTAAGGTTACCGGAAATCTTGCCGAGCATATCCTGAAGAACTTTATTGAGTGTGACGAAATGGAGCGTAGGCTGAAAAGATATGTAGACAGGTTTTCAATCTGTGCTGATAATTGTATGTCTATTTTACAAAGTGAAGTTTTTCTGAGAAGCTGTAGGGAAGTCAACGAGCATGAGCCCTTTAATGATTGGTTAAAAAGTACCTGGTTTGGAGACCTTCTTACAGAAGTGCTTACATTGATTGCAAATCACCCTGATGATAACCGTAGTTTTCTTTTTTATCTCCTGGAAATACTTCCTGTAGAATTAAGGCTTGCGTACAAACTGAATAATGCGCAGCTTAATATGATAAAGACCGTTCTTTCTCCGAGTGTACTGAAAAAAATGCTTCCTCACCGTAGTGATACTGAAATAAAAAGATTGTTTCAGGAGGTTTGCAACAATCTGTATCCGGATATTGTTGGAGAAAAGGAGCTCGAAGAGATCGTAACGACATACCTTTCGGTACCGGAAAAAATGAATGTTACCAGTGGTAGCGCTGCGATGCATCATATTTTTACAGGAAATGTGAATTCGGTTTGGGATAACCATCGTGATCCTGCTCAGTATGCCGGTCAGGTAATAAATGTATTTAGCTCCTGTTTCGAACGTTTTGCAAACCATTATACAGAACCAGAGGAAGCAACAATGGTTCTGGTGCACAGGATTCGCACTGCTGTAGCAGTATCGGAAAGTGATCTGAGAGACTGGAGAAGAGCGATTAGAATAGACACAAACAATAATCGGAATAAAACAAGCGTAGATATTACAGGGCCTTTTGTTTACAATTACACCAAACTTAAAGAAGAATTAGAAGTAACAAACTTTGGGAAATTTGTTAGCGAACATATGTTTGATAACCAAAAGGGATGGTGTCCTTCTCAGAGGAGGTTTTTAACAAAAGCACCGCCTTCAGAAGGCCTTTTCTGTTCTGCAGTTGCCTTTTATGTAGCGGTGAGGGATACGATGTGTACCCTTGAAGATATAGAGAAGAACAATGGTACCATGACTGCAGTACATAAACTTCAATTATTTCAGGCATTTTCTAACGGTGGTTCAGCATTGACAGGCATGCTTCCTGAAGTATGGCTTCAGACAACCGCTATTGGTCAGAGGCTGGATACCTATCTCATTAAAGGCGTTTTCACCCCAATTAGTTTTGCTCTTAAGCTGTTCGACTATGCCGATCGTTGTAAGAGTGCTCTTTTTCGCAGAGAATATGAACTTGCTGTTCTGAGCGCCTTGCAGGCATCATTTTACGCCTATGGCTTATATACTTATGCAAAAGCAGCGGTATTTAAACTGACTAGAGGAACTCTTATAAGTACTAGTATTCAGGGACTTACTATACTCAAAATAATTTCTCTTTTAAAAGTGTTTACAATACCTTATGCGGCGATTACTTTGGGTATGCATATCAGTGATAATATCAGAAAAACACGGTATAAGCCTATGGGGCTTGTAAGGGAGCTTGCTAAAAATCTGGATGAAAAATTTGGTCGTAGGGTTACAAAAAATTATGATGGGTACAGGCTCAGGATTGAACCCTATGGTTATGATATAGGAGTTCCTTTGCATGCCTCATCCAGTAGTGAAAATGAGCAAGAGGGGCAAAGAAGGTTTAACTGGGAGGATATTCATGTGTGCCTTAAAACATCAGGGCGGGGCCTAACTACAAGTACGCTGAACTACTGTAATATCGATCCGGAAAAAGGAAAAGAGATGCTCTTAAAAGAGGGTATGCCTGTAGCATATATCGCTTTTCTGTGTGAAATGGAGTGGGAAGATCTTGAAAGAGAGGAGAATAGGAAAATAGAAGAGAGTAATGATAGTCTTTATGAAGCTCTTATTGAAAGTGATTTCAAAGAGAACCGTGCAGAAAATTGGCTTAAAATCAATGTGAAAGATTAAAAGCAAAGGATTAATCAGAGCACACCTGGCTATCTCTGAGCATTTCATCTGTATAGCCTTGCAGTTTTAACCAATTGATCATTTTATTATCTAAATTGCACAATTTATTATGACCAGCAGAAAACACAACAAAACTTCCACTTGTAATTTCTGGTGGAAGATCGGTTACTTTGTTGGAATGAAAGCTGAATACTTCAAGGTTCATATTAACGATTGTACCAGGAATAGACTGTAGATTATTATTAGAGACATCCAAAGTCTGTACTTTTTTCCAATTTTTAATACCCTCTGGTAATCCTGTCAGTTTATTAAAGGTTAATGTTATACTTTCCAAATCTCTCCATTCTCCTACAGATTCAGGCAATCTTTTCAGCTCGTTTTCACGTAGAAGTACTGTTTTCAGTTTTTTAAGGTTTCCAATGTTTTCTGGTAATTCTTTCAGGTTATTGTACGAAAGATTTAGAAAATCAACATCTACAAGATTGCAAAAAGATTCGGGTAATTTTTCCAGATAATTACTTGGGCCCGAAAAATGAACAAGGTTTTTTAATTCACCGATTTCATTTGGAAGAGTCTTCAACTCATTGTTATCAAGATGAAGAATTCTTAAATCTTTGAGTACTCCTATTTCAGGAGCAAGTGTTCCGAGCCGTAACCCTTCCAGTCTCAATGATGTCACTTTTCCATCACGCACTATAATTACCTTATCAACATAATCTGCAGAATACCCCCCTTTTTCAAGTATTGCTGCAACCGCCTCTTTTTGGTTTTTCAGATCATTGCAGCCCGTTAGAAAAAGTACCGGGAGAACTAAAAAAGTGAGAAATAATCTATTCATGATTCATCATCCTGTGTACTATTTTTTTGAGGGATATTTTCAATAATTTCAAACTCATCCGGGAGAGCATCGATTTTCGCCTGTTTCTCTATCTCATACTTTCGGTCAAAAGCATCAATTTGTGCTTTCCCAATATCTTCCTCCAACTCATCAAGTAATATAGTGCTGAAAAATATTATAATGAGCGGCAATCCCATAGCAATAAAATTCAGCACAGTAAGTACCGTATCATTTTGTATAAACAACGATATTAAATATACCAAACCAAACGCTGCAATAGGGACAATCCCTGCAATTTTTTTTAAACCACGTCCAAAAATCAGACATAGTGGAATGGGAAGAAAGATATAGATGTAAATAATTAGATTGAGCAATATGATATTCCGTTCTGTTTACATTTCCATTAATATAAATTAATGACTCGTTTAATGTAATCTTTTTGCAGAGATTAGCGAATGATTGGAATTGTACGGCGAGGTCGGTTTGAGCACAAAACCAATCTGCTCGCCTAAAAATAGATGTGATTGTATGGAGTTTGCGAAAAATCTGGATAAAAAATTTGGAAAACTGGGGGGGGATATTCATGAATGTTTTAAAAAACCAGGCCATGGACTAACTACAAAGTACTCTGAACTACTGTAATATCGATTTAGAAAAAGGAATAGAGATGCTTCTAAGAGAGGGAATGCCTGTGGCATAAACGCCCATCTGTATGATATGAAGTGGGAAGAGCTTGAATTTGAGGAGAATAGGAAAAATCCTTCCTTATTTCATCAATGGCCCCATTTAGAGTTTTTGTAACTGATACTTTAGTATATCATTATATTCCTCCGGGAATCATAAGTTCAGACCAAAACTTACATTAAAATAATAAAACAGTGTCCCCAAAGGGAATGTTTTCTGTAGATACCACACTTAATGTTGATGAAGTAGTGGGTCGTATGGAGGTTCACGGTGATTCAGGGATCACCAGGGCCTGGACGCTTTTAAGTCTGGCGCCTCTCACACACTATCCAGCACAAAACCCATCTGCTCTCGTAAGTCATTAATCTCCTTCTGCCAAAAGGAATCGTTACCCCAGTCGGGGAAATTTTTGCGAAACTGAAAATCATCCACCTGACGGCTGCACCAGGAGAGAAAGTAGATCATGCGCATGGCACGAAGCGGTTCTATACATTTTACTGTTGCACGATCAAACGACCGAAAACGCTCATAGCCGTTTAGGAAACGTTGCAATTCATACTCGCAATGTTCTGCACGGTCGGGCAGTAGAAGCCATATGTCCTGTACCGGAGGGCCCATCGCCATATCATCAAAATCAATCAACAAAAATCCCTCATCAAGCCTGTCAAGAATATTACCCCTATGACAGTCACCATGAATTCTTGTCACCTCTGTGTTCTCAAAGAGTGGGGCACTGAGCTCAACTATCCGCATGGCTGTGTCATAATACTGGGTTTTAAATCGCTGAGGAATAATTACGGAACGGAGATGCTCTATGTCGTCAGTGGCTGATTGCCGCGGGCCGATAGTAATCCTGGACTCACCTTTGCGCTTTTCACCTGCTATATGCATTCGTGCGATCAGGGAACCAAGCCTACCCCACATACTCTCTTCAGTAATCTCAAGCTGGCGCCCCGAACGTTTGGGAAACAACGCAAAAAACACACTCCCATGCTTACCAAGTGTTCCACCATTATTAAGGTTTAAAGGGGCCACCACAGGAATCTCCTCCTCTGCACAGTCGAGAATAAATTGATGTTCGTTTATAAGTGCTTCTTTGCTCCATCGGCCAGGACGGTAGAATTTCACTACAAGTTTGGTATTATCTGTAGCCAGCAGTTCATAAACACGGTTAATATAACTTGGAAGTGGTCTTATGAGGGAAGTTAGTTTATAATCGTAATTTTGCTCTACAACAGTTAGTACTGTTTCGGGTAAAAGGTTCTCAAACATATAGCGGGCTCTTGTGGTTAGATTAGCAAATAGTTATAATTGAAGGCGATTCTCACAGGTAATAAGATCAGATTCGGTTCCCGTATCTGAGATGATTGCTTTAAAGAGATTTTCCTCTTCAGCGGATACAAATGTATAGGCAACACCTTTTTTCTCTGCTCTTCCTGTTCTGCCGATACGGTGAATATAATCATCGCTGCCAGTAGGTGTGTCGAAATTAATTACATGGGAAACGCCTGAAATGTCAAGCCCCCTTGATGCGACATCTGTAGCGATAAGAACCGTAACCACACCTCTTCTAAAACCACTGAGTGCTTGTTCCCTCTGGTTTTGAGAACGCTCTCCATGCAATACTTCTGCTGCAATCCCTTTGCGTTCAAGATGGCTTTTAAGCCTCTCGGCTGCAGTTCTTTTCCTTAAAAAAACCAGCATGCTTTCTATATCTTCGGTGTTTATAATATTAAAAAGCAGCGTTGTTTTATCAGCCTGGGTGACGGAATAAAAATACTGCCTGATGCTCTCCTTTGGAGCTTTGGTCTTTCCAACCTGAATATAAACAGGGTTACGCTGCAGTGTTGCTGCTATTTTCCGTACCTCTTGAGGCAGTGTTGCAGAAAAGAGCAGCGTTTGGCGCCGATGAGGAAGAACTGATGCAATCCGGGTGGTATCATGAATAAAACCCATATCATACATCCGGTCAGCTTCATCGATAACAAATGTCTGGATAGTACTAAGGTCCACACTTCTTCGCTTTATATGATCCTGAAGTCTTCCTGCAGTGGCAATGAGTACATCAGCACCGTTTTTAAGGTCTCTGACCTGGTTGTTGAAACCAACACCACCAACAATTGAAAGGAACCGCAGCGAGGTATAGGATCCGTAGACTCTAAAACACGCTTCAAGCTGCTGAGCAAGTTCCCGTGTAGGAGCGAGTACCAACACCCTTGGCCGAAAAGTAGGCCGATTGGTCGAAGCGAGAAGCTGAGTGAGAATGGGAAGAATGAATGCTGCAGTTTTGCCTGTTCCGGTGGGTGCACACCCGGAAACATCACGGCCCCTTAGAATAAGCGGTATCACCTTATGTTGAATCTCTGTTGGAGTACCCTGTCCTGCACCGTATACCCCCTGCAAAACAGATTTATTAAGACCAAACTGTGCAAAACTCATGGCTGTGACCTTTGTTGAAATGAGCCCATCACTACAAAAATTACTTTCTGCATGAATAAACAGGGGCACTGAAAACCTTTTTTGGGGCAAAAAGATCCTAAAAAGGCTCATCTTTTGCGCCAATTACGAAGAGTCAGGGGTAAAAATTGCTCAATACTACATTAATAGGATGAATTATTGGTAAAGAGGCAGTGTTACATGAATAGTGGTGCCTTCACCTGGTGTGGAATGTGCCCAAATAGTCCCCCCATGGTGCTCTATTATCGATTTGGCTACTGATAGCCCTATGCCCTCTTTCTTTTTCTGAGACTGCGTTTCGACGCTGTAGAAGATATCGAAGACCTTATGGAGTTGATCGGGCATGATACCTGGTCCGGAGTCACGGATGGAAAGATGTGCACTGGAGTCCTCTGAAACTTCAAGAGTCGCTACTACCCTGCCGGTGGGAGAGGTGTGGCGAACCGCATGGTCCAGGATCGTATCAAGCGCCACCTTCATGAGATTCTTATCAGCGTTAATGTTAGCTGTTTCTGTAGATTCAATCTCTAGTACCACTCCCTTAGGAGCAACTGTTTCGTTCACCGATTCGGACAGAACTTCACTAAGCTCAATTGGTTTGGTTTTAATATTTAATGTACCCTGTTGCATTTTGGCGATTGTTTGAAGCCGGTTCACAATCCTTGAAAGTCGATGTGATTCCTTTGAAATTATTTGTAAAAACTCCTTGTTCTCTTCTGAGGTAATTGGTATATCCTCTGAAAGAAGTGTGTCGGTAAATCCCCTTATAGCTGTTATAGGGGTACGCATCTCATGGGTTACCCTGTAGATAAACTCATTTTTCAGAGAATCAACGTTTTTAAGCTCTCTGTTTTTCTCGGCTATCTCTTCCCTGCAATCGTTTATCCTGCCCCCTGCTCGCTTCTCTTCACCAAACAGCTTTTCTACTGTATTGCTGAGTCGACTCAGGTTTTCTTTAAGTACAAAGTCGTAAGCACCGGCTTTTATACACTCTATTGCCCGTTCCTCTCCGATTGGATCGGAGAGGATAACTACAGGTACTCCAGGCAATCTCTCTTTGATTACCTCTATCTCGTTTGTGGCACTAATTTGAGGATGCTGGAAGTCGATAATGATTAGATCGTGTAATCCTTTTGCTGATTTTTCTACAAAATCAGCTTTATTTGAAATTGCCAATAATTCAAAACCAGGGCTAACCTTACTTAAAAGATCTTCTATGCGAATTGTATCTGAGCTGTTAGCTTGAAGGTAGAGGATTTTAATCGGTGTTTGCATAAGAAACGCTCTCTCTAAAGTTGTTAACCTTGTACTACTATACTATAAATGCCCCTGCGAAAAGCGTGCCGGAAAATTGCAGAAAACACCCTGAGTATGGATTTGTTAGCTCCTTTTATGGGGTAAAAATTTATATTATTCTGCTTAACACCTAACTTCAACTTTCAGGGGAACTCTGTTATGAAAAAACAAATTACCATCACCACCTCTTTGCTAATCGCTCTTAGTGCTCTATCTGCTTACTCTTATGTACTTGAACCCCTATGGGCTATAAACATGGGATACGCAGGATTCCCCACTGTAGCAGGTATTGTAGTCGATTCAGATGGAAATAGTTTTATCACAGGGCAAATTGACAATTATATCGATTTTGATCCGGGGGAGGGAAGTGCTGTTTCCTCGAATATAGGCAACAGACCCGATATATACTTAGCTAAATACTGCCAGGATGGAACGTATATCACCCACCAGGTCTTTGGAAACAGAGAAGAAATCCGTAGTGAACACCTTTTTTTGGATAAAGATGAATCTATCTTTGTCATAGGAAGTTTCTATGAGTCAATTTCTTTTGGCACAGACAGATTAATTGCAGAAAATGGCTCAGACATATTTGTCTCGCAATTTGATAAAAACGTAAACTCTGAGCGGTCTTTTTCCATCGGTGGTCCAAACGGCAATGACTATGGGAAAACAATTGCGGTAAACGATAATGGAGATTTTGCAATATCTGGTATCTCTCACTCAACCAGTATAGATGTTTCTCCTGGTTATGATAGTTTGTTTGTTGAAACGTTATGTAACGGGTGTAGTTTTTTGGTTAAATACAATAGTGACCGGGAAGTGTTGTGGGCAAATGCTATTGATGCTAAAATTATGAGTTTGGAAATGGATAACCATGGAAATGTTTATATCGCTGGAATATACAACGGAACAATTACACTCGAAACCGATACTTCATCTGTCACACTTCAAAGCAATGGGCTTGATGATCTGTTTTTTGCAAAATATACACCCGGAGGAGAGGTTATGTGGGCTCAGTCCTTAGGAGCACACGGTGTTGATCATGGACTCAAAATTTACCTTCTGGATGACTCTATAATTATTGGTGGCAGGTTTTCGGGAACAGTGAATTTTGATCTCAAAGGGAACGTAGCCCCCCTCAGTACAAGTGAGAGAAATGGAGAGGGGTTTGTCGCATGCTATTCTAAGGACCTGAACCTTAAATGGGTGCACCCAATCGGCGCTCCATCTGTGATGAGTTCTTCTCGGTTTCATGTAACTCATGATCGTAAGGGAAATTTATACCTTTCAGGTAACAACAGTAGACTCTTTGTAATAAATGGAGATGGGGATATCCAGGCTGATACAGATCTTGGTTTTGTACCATCGGGCCTGGCTGTGGATAATGATCAAAACCTTCTTATTGCAGGCAGTTTCAGCGGAACTGTGGATTTTAATCCCGGCTCAAATCCATTGACACTTACATCCAACGGTCCACATGATATTTACATTGTAAAGTATGATGTGGTTGCTGAGAAAAACAGTATAGGAAAGAGCATAAACAGTGCTAAAGAGAAGCCACTGAGTGTAAAAGTTGCTAACAGAAATATTTCGGTTAACTTTATGTTAAACCGACCGTCGCAGGTAAAAATAGAGATGATCGATCCAATGGGAAAGCTAGTGTACCGGTCAGATGACATGTTTCTTAGGGCCGGTGCCCACTCGGTTGCACTGTCTGCTACTGCTTCGGGTAGAAAGCAGGGTGGGGGATTATATATCCTAAGATACACAATTGATGGAGTAAGGGGGAGTGCGATTCCATTGGTATTACGGTAACGGAGTCGCGGAGAGGAGCGGGGGAAAGGGAGAGGCTACACGCGGAGACGCTGAGTCGCGGAGAGGAGCGGGGGAAAGGGAGAGGCTACACGCGGAGACGCTGAGTCGCGGAGAGGAGCGGGGGAAAGGGAGAGGCTACACGCGGAGACGCTGAGTCGCGGAGAGGAAAGGAGAGAGGAAGAGGTTACGCGCGGAGGCGCGGAGACGCGGAGAGAGAGGGAGAAAGGAGAGGCTACACACGGAGGCACGGAGACGCAGAGAGAGAGGGGAGAGGAAAGAGAATTGTTCAGGAGATGGACGCTACTCTTTACTCTCTTTTCTTCATAAAAGCACTCATTCAGTTCCCCAAAAAATCTGTAGAGATTTTTTTGAGTTACAAATAAAAAGTATTCCACTGATTCATTGTCCCTTCTGAGTTCAAACACTTAATGCATCATTTAAACAAATCAACCACTAAATATTGTTTGTAAAAATAAAGGCTGCGTTTATCTCCTGAACGTGGTGCAAAAAATTTCGGTTATTTAATACAGGTGATACCCACTGCGAATTTTTCGCCTGAATACCTCTATTTTCTTTTCGTATGAGACGGATATGAACGTCGTAAGTACTTGTGTGGCATGCAGTTTGTATTTCTTAACCATAGGATCATAAATTTCACTCAAAAAAGAAAAGTTTGCTTGGAGGTAGTTATTATGTTTAAGAAAACAATGTATACTGTATCTATCGCACTTTTAGTGTTAGTTAGTGCTTCTGTGGCACATGAACCTGATCCCTTTCTCGATAGAGTACATTCCAGTGGACGTACAGAATTTGAACTGGAGAAACTATGGACTGGTGTACAGTTTGGAAGTGGTGGTGGAAATGTGAGTACAGTTTTGGAATCTGTAGAATACATGTCTATGGTAACCGGAGCGGGGCAGCAAAATATCGAATTTGGATCAGGCGATGGTTCGATTTGGAATTCCATCCCAGCCAGAGCATCTGCTAATGTATTTAATTATTCTGTAAGTGATCAGTTCATCTCCACCACCAATGCAATACCGTCATCCCTGTCACCTGGGGCCTATTCTGGTCTGAGTGTGGGAAGTTTCGTTTACACTATCGAGGCTGAGAATATCACAACTATTGATCTTAAAATGGGCGGTGGCCAAATTGCAAGCACCACTATCAGGGGGCGCGCACAAGGTGAGGCACAGGTTATGAGTTCATTTGCGCTGTATGATGAGCAGGATCCTCTTTTCCCCGTTCTTCTTGATTCAGATACCAGATCACTTTCTGCTCAATTGAACAGACCTGGAACTATTATAAGGCGATGGTATGGGGACTTTAATGTGGGGTACGAATTTGCCCAACCCTTTTCAGGCACCTTGGTTCTTACCGGTGGTTTTTCAAATTTCTCCACAGGTACTGTTCCATATGCTGCCGCACCTGAGCCCACTCTGATTATTTCCCTTGGTGCTTCATTAATTGGACTATTTGCTTTAAGGAAAAAAAGAGAAGAATGTTAAGTAGGTGCATAGGTACTGTGGGTTTGGGGGAACGCAGAGTTTTGACGGCACCCACTGTAACTCAACAGTACCTTGAAACCGCAGAGACGCAGAGAGGAAAGGAGAGAGGGAGAGGTTACGCGCAGAGACGTGGAGACGCAGAGAGGAAAGGAGAGAGGGAGAGGTTACGCGCAGAGACGCAGAGACGCAGAGAGGAAAGGAGAGAGGGAGAGGTTACGCGCGGAGACGCAGAGGCGCAGAGAGGAAAGGAGAGAGGGAGAGGTTACGCGCGGAGACGCAGAGGCGCAGAGAGGAATGGAGAAAGAGGGAGAGGTTACGCGCGGAGACGCGGAGGCGCAGAGAGGAATGGAGAAAGAGGGAGAGGTTACGCGCGGAGACGCAGAGGCGCAGAGAGGAAAGGAGAGAGGGAGAGGTTACGCGCAGAGACGTGGAGACGCAGAGAGGAAAGGAGAGAGGGAGAGGTTACGCGCGGAGACGCAGAGAGGCGGAGAGAGTAGGAGGAGAGGAAAAGGAAATAGTTACACTCAGCGGCGCGGACTAAAGCTGCGCACTGATTCAGTTTCACTGAGCGGAAAAAAAAAGGATAGGTTTACACACAGAGGCGCAACGATCAGAGAAAGAAAAAAGATAGTAAAGCAAGCAACTGTATAGTAAGTATCTGCTGTCGGAATTCTATAAAAAAAGATTTTTGCTTATAAAAAAGTATACCCCCTCTGCGGGTAACCCAGTAACAGAGAGGGATACGGGTAATTAAAAGGACACTTCCGGTACTTCACTTGCCTCGGGGGCAGCTTCAAAGTAAGCGGCTTGCGGAAAATTGGCGGCAAAAAAACTGTAAGGGATTTTCCTACGGGTGCCATTAAATTTCCCCACTGCTTCATTGTAGCGTCTGCGTTCAACAGCAAGTCTGTTCTCTGTTCCGGCCAACTCATCCTGTAGTGCAATGAAGTTCTGGTTAGCTTTAAGGTCCGGATAATTTTCCACTACAACCATAAGGCGCGAGAGTGCTGAAGTCAACTCCTGATTAGCATCAATCATCTCCTGTGGCGAACCGGCACCAGCAACACTTGCCCGTGCTTCAGTCACTCTGGTGAGAACATCACTTTCGTGATCTGCATATCCTCGCACAGTCTCAACCAGGTTTGGTACCAGATCCATTCTTCGCTGCATCTGGTTTTCCACATTAGCCCAGGATCTTCTCACCGATTCCTCAAGCTCTACAAGGCGGTTGCGCCACCCTATAGCACTTCCACCTAATATCATAACAAAGATCATAAGTGCGGCAACGGCAGCACCTATACCAATAAGGATTTTCTTTTTTCCGTTCATCTATTTCCTCCATGATTATCTGACTTTTCAATGGCATTAATTATCGTTTTAACTGCTCTTGCATAGTTTACAAACTGTGTCTCTAACCGAGACGTATCTTTGTCTGAACAAGCTTTGGCAACCTCCTGAAAAGGCGTGCCTGAAATTTCATATGCAGATTCTATAGCTTTAAACAGCTCATTTCTGTTAAATGGAACTTTTTCCCCTTTAAGCATCAGCAGTCCACGGAAAATCGGTGCATAGGCTTTAAGAGACAGTGATGTTAATTGTAGAAGGCTTTTCCCGTTTTTTCTGGCATACGGGAACTCCTGTAACAGATGAAGCCACTTACCTTTAAGCTCTCGTTCCACCTGAATGCGCAAATGTTCCTTTTGAGGTGAAACCGTCTCCAGAACATCTTCACCGTAAATCACACGGTAACAACCCTTCATATCGAGAAATTCAATGGGGTAGGAGTCAAGTGAATTAGTGATATACTCTTTATCCATGATAAAGGGAGTACTAAATCTTTGACGCAGCAATTTGGCCTGCAGATCAGATGATTTCGCCACAAGTTCCACATCCATTGAACTGAGAACGATTAATAGGTTTATATCGGACTTTTTAGGGTCAAAATCGCCCCCTGCAGCACTTCCATACAGAATAACAGAGATAAGGTCTTCACCGTAGAGCGACTTGTAGGGCTCTACAGCGGTTTTTGAGTATTCAACAGGATCTACTATGTTTTTCATGTTTTACTCCCAGGTTAAAATGAACGGGACGAACCGCCTCCACCGCTTAAGCCGCCACCGAAACCTCCACCAAAACCGCCGCCGAAACCGCCCCGGCTTCCATAGCCTCCTCTTCTGCCACCAAGCATCCCGCTCATAATCATAAAGAACAGAAGCGAACGACCAAATGGAGTACTCACCATAATGATAAGAAGAATAAGAAACAGTATGATTGAAAATGGAGATAGTTCAACGTCTTCTTGTGAGTGACTGCTGCGAATATGTCCCCGGGTTGGAAGGGATAGGTTTATCTGTTTTTCTTCTTCAACAACCTTCGCGATCTCAATTGCTAAGGCTAAAAACCCTGCTCCATAGTTACTTTCTGAAAACTGTGGGACTCCATAATGGTCGAGCATCCTACCCGTTCTGGCATCATTGAGGTACCCTTCAGCACCATACCCAACTTCGATTCGCACTCTTCTGGGATCGAGTGACAGCAGGATTAAAACCCCCTCATCGCTGCCTTTTGAGCCGATTCCCCATCTTTCATACAAAGCAGGTGCATACTCATCAATGTTGTTATCTCCAATTGATGGGACCGTGGCAACCACCAGTGCAAAATCGGCCTGTTCCCATAGAGCCTGGCTGATTCTGGAGATAGCAGTAGTCGTGGAATGATCAAGAACCCGTGCGTAATCTCCCACTGCTCCGGATGGGCGTGAAGGGTATTGGGAGGCAAACAAAAGTGTTACTGAAAAAAGAAGCAGGAGAATTGTTTTGGTGAAAAGTAGTTTCATTTGGATTTCGGGACCCATATTGTTTAGATGTGATATGTTCAGATTTGAGCAAGAGGTATAAAAATAGCATTTGGCGGCTGAAAATACTAATGGGGGGGGAAACGGGGCAGGCAGTTAAAGCCAAATCAGTGAACAAACAGCCGCCTTTAGTATGATTTTTGCAAACTCATACTATCTATTCTCTTTTTTTTCACCAAACAACTAAAGTCCCTTAAATCATTTAATTACCTGGTCCCATTCAAACCCCACCCTTTTATAAAAGAAGGAGCAGTTATGTTAAAGGTGTCATTTTTAAAACTGGTTGCCCTGGCTATGGTATCTTTATCTTTAGGTGCTGGCAAAGAACCTCAGTGTGTACACGTTGAGAATTCCTATCTTCGTATTCAGGCCTATGAGGTTTATGCAGGTGATTGGATTGCCGATTATCAGCAAACCTTCTCCTATGATGAACAGTGGCGAGTTTCAGGAATTCAGTTAAGCGGTATGATGTATCCATATGATGACCAAAGGATTGTGTATTCCTACAGTGATAGATTCAATCAGCACATTTCGCTTTTCTATGATAAGTCTTTTGATGAGTGGAATCTTAGTACTTCAAGGAGCATTACTATTGAAGATAATCTTAAGGATACTATTATAACTCAGGAATGGGTTGATACAGGATGGGTTAAAACCGGTCATGAGATATATCACTATTCCAAAACAGGTAATCGCATTTTTGAGGAGCGGATGAGAAAAGTTAACGACACACTCGCGCTTAGATTAAGAGCTAATAGTGAATACGATTCAAACGATAGCCTTATTTACAGGCATGCGTATACATTTAATCATTCAAGGTTTCAACTGGAAGAGATCGAACAGTTTAGATGGTACAGTGATGGCTTAGTCGATTCTGTAAAAATGATAAACCATACAACTGGGTTTTATCATGTTGTATGGTACAAATATACTTTAGATGAAAAGAACAGGGTAATTGAGCAAATAGCGAGTATTAGAGATACTGCAAACGCTAAATTTAAGAAAAGGTCAAAAGAGGTAACAGAGTACATTGAATCAAAACCTTATCCGGTAACACTACGTACAGTATACACCAAAACCGATTCGGTATGGCAGCCTGATTACAGGTCAAAAGATTTATCCTTTCATCATGGACATACAAAAACTTTTTGGAGTTATACCGATACTGCATGGAATTATTCGGAGAGAAGAACGTCACTCTTTGATTGTCTGGGTAATATTTTGAGCGAAACAACAAGCTACTATGATCCTGCAATTGGATGGGTATATTTAGAGAGGCAAAGATATGACTACTATTATATACCAAAGCCTGAACCGCTCAGATCAGTAGCCAGAGTAAATGCACGGGGAGATAATTTAAAGGTAACAGCAGCTTCGGGGGTGATACATGTAACTAACTTGCCTTCAGAGCATATCAGTGCTGAAATATTTGATCTAAGGGGTAGAGCACTGAATATGGCCAAACAAAGTAGTTCCGGGCTTAAGCATACGTATGCTTTGAAAAACCAGACGTTGCCTTCCGGAATTGTCGTTTTACGGCTCAGGGATGATAGTGGGCGAGTGATTTATAACCAGCAAATAAGGGTACTGCATTAACAAACTGCATGGAATTCGCGCTATACTCTGTTTCAAAACAAGAGTATAGTTGCGAATCTGTTTTCGTAGACTACAAAACTGAAATGATCCTGCGACTCTAATATTTGGCTATAAACATCACTGCCCTTGCTTTGAAATAAATGTTTCGAAACGCTTTTGACATTTATTTAGATCATCAAGCATGCCTTCTAAAGAGGGGTGATCAGTAATCAAGTTATAGTAATAGGACATACCATCACGCATCGCTGCTACGTAATCAGAAAAATAAGTCGCTTTGCTTTCAGTCATAGAGGGAAGTGATTTGGTAAAGTCATCAATGAAATTGTTGATATAAAGTATCAGTTCAGTAATAAACATAGAGGGGCGAGGGGTATCGTTTTTCAGATTAACACGTCCATAGATATGATCAACCATTTGTGAGAATGTAGTGCGCTTAGAGAAGTAAGCTAAGTTGGGCCCCGGGCACACCGCTGTTGCTGGTGTATTTTTAACAATGTTGTATTTAAGAAGAATGGATCCACCCAATTGATGGCACAAACAGGTTTTTTCGGTAATTTCCTCTATTTGCCTGGATTCGGTTTCAGGTGCTTGGTTTCGGGCTTTCACTTCTTTAATTTTTTGGTTTTGGTATTTTGCTGATGCAACGCAAAGTGGTTGATCACTGAATTCTGAGTTGAGTGTCAGGTGGCCTTTAAAGCACACAAAACCCTGCTTACCTTCTTTAATCCTCTGTGCTTTATCGATTTCTGATGGTGATGTGCGCATGTTATTAATCATTACACCCATGGGAGAAACTTTACTTACATACAAATCATCATTAGTGGTCTTTTCCAGCTGTTCGACCAATGAATCATCTGTTGCCACTACTTCTGGTACCAAAAGAAAGGGTGTTCCCCAGCCGACACTGTCTGCTTTGTAATAATCTGTCAGGAACTGGTGCTCCTGGGAAGTGCCAACTCCTCCCTGAACAGTGAGTTTAATAGTTTCGGGGTTATTATGTAATGTTATGTTTTTGGATTTTAAGGCTTTGATGTACATGCTTTGCAGCGTGTCATTTAGCTCATTTCGTTTTCTCTTAAATTCTTCAAGAACAGGTCCAAGCATGTGTCCTTTGGTGGGGAAAACATGTCCACCACAATTTAGACCTGACTCAACCCGAAACTCCGAAACCCATAACCCTTTCTGAGCTAACGCTCTGCTTTGTGAAAAAGCTGAGCGAAAGTCACTTACTTTGATGGTAATCTTTTTTTTCAAATTACCGGATGGATCGGGATAGAAATCATCAAACGTTGCCAGATAGGAAAATAATCTGCGGTTGATCCCAGCAGAGAAAACGATAGAAGAGTTGAGGGTGCTGTTGGCGAAGCCGCGAAGTGCTGCAAGGGCATCCGAAAATTCAGGAGGAAGTTTGACATTGTTTTTATAGGATGTTTTATCCAGCTTTGTCATAATGTTAACGTCAATGGATCCGGGAATCATCTTTTCACGGAGTTTTACTTGTAATCGTTCCTTTTCCTCTCCCTGGGGGAGAGATTTCATTTTTGTAAAATCTTTCCTTACTGGGGAGGAGTCGGGTAACAGTTCAAAGTACTTCGTAGCTTCACTATTGGAATGAAAGTCAGAGTTTTTTACCTCCTGAAATTGCTTTTTGACAACCCTATCCATCAGGTTTAGATATGCAGTGATACGATTGGCCCGTGGATCCGGGTTATCGTTTGTGATTGGTTCATACCGTTCACCAAAAAGCTGGCAGTAATAGCTGCGCACCTGCTCTATCAGTTTGTCATCTACAAGGGATACAACGGATGAAACTCCATATTGTGCAACTTTAAAGGGGGTATCGAGAGTAAATCCTGTTCCCATAACCGGGATATGGAACGTATGGAGCATATCGGGCATTAATTGTTATCCTTTTTTCAGGTGAATCCTTAAAATATAACCAGTTCAGATTAAATCAACCCAAATCTTGAAAAGAGTACGGTGGGTTGAGTAAATAATTTTATGTATTCCTTACTGATTCTGCATGAAAAATAAATTATTTGTCCTAGCTATTAAAGATACCTGCTTTAAAAACAGGTAAACAAGCAGCTTAGTTTTATGCATCTAATGAACTGTATTCTGCTTTTGCCTCACCAATAAGCACATTGTATCTTTTTTTACAACCTTGCCTAAACAACTCATTTATCGGGGTACTTGCTCTATCATGCTGCTCTATTCTTTACTCCTTTTTAGCTCGCTTGCCGGTTTTATGGTCGAACTGGTTTGGATAAGGAGGCTTTCTGCTGTATTTGGAAATCGATATGATTCGGTTCCGGTTATATTCGCTGCGCTTTTTATAGGATTTGCTGCGGGTTCCTATTTTTCTCTTAAACGCAGAAAGAGTGTTTTCCAAGCGCTAAAAACCTTTGCAGGCCTTAATATAGTAGCACTTTTAGGTCTGATAGCAGCCTATCTGCTCTTTAACTGGCAGCTCCCTTTTGCCTTTTTTTACAATCTTTCGCTTACTTACCATCCGTTCCTTTTCAGGTTATTTCAGTTTCTGTCGATACTTGTGCTGCTTCTGCCCTGGTCTTTTTGTTATGGCTGTTCTATGCCGTTATTATCATTTGTTATATGCTCAGGGAAGAGAAAAAAAAGTGCGGTATTCAACTACTTTTTATATTCATTAAGTGGGGTTGGGGGGCTGCTGTGGGGTGGATTCGTTTTGATACCTGCGCTGGGGATACGGATAACACTTGCGATATCCTGTATCCTTCACGCCGTGATTGCCATAACCTGTTATGTTTATCTTAAAAGTAGCAGGGGTACTTCTCATAAGACCTCTAAGCAGCTATCCTCGCTTAAAAAAACTGCACCGGTGTATCTGATTCTTGCTTTTATATCCGGCTTTTGCAGTATTGGGTTTGAGCTGATGCTTATGCGGTCATTTGCACTGATCGATAATAACTCTTTTTATTCTTTTACGATTCTTCTAAGCTTTATTGTGTTTTCCTTTTCTGTTGGTGCGCTTTTGATCTCTGTTGCTCCTGGCAAGGTTACAGAGAAAAGGTTTGTAGTGCCTGTGCTGCTTTCTGTGATTGCTCTGCTGTTACTAATCGTGCCTGCACTTTTTGTCCGGAGCACCGATGGTATTCTTCCGCTCAGAAACAGCAGCTCCTGGTTTGAATACTTTTCTAACATCCTTGGGGTATCATTATTTACGGTGATTGTGCCATCTTGTTTTATCGGAATGCTTTTGCCGATACTTATAAAAAAAGCATCAGGTGACAGAGGTGAAAATGTCGGGACACTTATCACCGCGAATATTGTGGGTGTAATAGTCGCTTCGGTTTTCTTTGGGCTGTTTCATGGTACAGTACTTTCTTTGTGGCAAAGTATCCGGGTTATTGGGTTAATGTATAGTATTGGTGCAATTATTTATGCTGTGATACACAAGCAAAAACAGTGTATGATAGTTACTTCGGGTATAGCTGTGGTGGTGATAGTTGTTACAGCAAGTGGAAATGTACCGCTGGTGTGGAAAAATGTGGCACTTCGTGGCATGGATGTAATAGAGGTAAAGGAGGTGGGCGGTGAAACGGTTTCACTGGTAGCGGGTGGGAATGTTAATCATATTCTGGTAAATAATCAGTACTCCATTGGAAGTAACCATAACATAGACTACAAAAAACGTCAGGCTGTATTGCCCATGAGTATTCACCCCAACCCTCAAAGTGTTTGCTTCATTGGTATGGGTACAGGGATAACAGCGGGTGCATCACTGCTGTTTAATCCTCAAAGAGTCGTGGTGTGTGAAATTTCACCGGGAGTTATATCTTTTGCAAAGAAGTATTATAGTACTCTGGTAAATGGTCTTTTTGATGATAAGCGGGTTAATATAATTTTTGATGATGGCAGAACCTATCTGTCTTATACCGTGGAACAGTTTGATCTGATCATTAGTGAACTGTTTATTCCCTGGCAAAGTGGTACTTCTTTACTTTACACAACCGATTTTTATTCCAGGGTTGCTAATAAGCTCAATGATGGGGGAGTGTTTGTTCAGTGGTTGCCTCTGTACCAAATGACAGAGCATGACTTTGGAATCATTGCCAGGACTTTAAGCTCACAATTTAAACAGGTGACCGTTTGGCGGCTCAATCATAGCGTTCAGGAACCGGCAATAGCTCTTATATGTTCTGAAAAGAAGATCGCCGTTACAGAAGGTCAGGTGATTGCTCCAGATATCGCTTCTATTTTAGGGTTACCACCTAACCGAAAGAACGTTACGGGAGAACTGCAAAGGTTTTATTTGGGTTCCATTGAAGAAGAGGACTGGAAAGAGTATCCGTTAAATACTGATGATAAGCTGCCAATAGAGTACGTTTCTCCTAAAACTCACATAATGGACCAGGATAAAATACTGGTTGGTGAACGGTATAGGGAGCTTTTGGGGATAGTGGATAGTAGATAGTGCTTGGGAAATGGCGTGTATGGGGCTGAAGATTTCGCGCCACTGCTTCTAAAGCGTGCAACGTTTTGGGGAGGTTCTGGCTAGTTACTCTTTTTCTTTGCCCTTAATTCCTTGATCTTCTCAATACCCAACGCTGTTATCTTTTCAATCTGCTCATCACTCATTCCCATTGCAATCATTTTTTCTGCTGTTTCAATCTTTGTTTTAATTTGTCCTTCAATTACCCCTTCACGTTTCCCCTCAAGCTTCCCTTCAGCCTTACCATCCAGAAACCATTTTTCAGCTATTGTAGGCATTGTCACTCCTCCAATCTGTGCAATTTCATTGAATTCCCGATTTAAGTGTTCGGTGTCCTCGGCATCTACCACCGCAGAGAGATAGCGAAAAAGAATCTCAAAGTACTCAGTCTTTGTTTTTATGTCCCTGAGTTTTAACAGTAATAAAAGTATGCCATTAAGTTTATCGTACAGCTCAGGGGACCTGGAATACTTCAGTATCAGAAAGTTCACCCTAAGCAGTATCTCGCCCCTGATCTCTTCATCGGGAATATGTGATATATCATACACTTCATTTTTAAATTCGGGGATATAATCCCTCGTATTTTCGATATCTTCAAAAAGATGTGTCATGGAGGTAGTAACCTCCCATTCCTTAGCACCATGGTAGATCACCATCGGCACTATTATTGGCAGCTTTTTTTTCTTTTTGTGCTGATTTCTGTACTGCTCCCAGATTTTTACCATATTGCGCAGAAGCTGAAAGCCGGTCCAGGGATCACTGTAGCTCTTATGCTCAAACAGCATATAGATAAATGCCGACTTTCCTTTGAGTTTAACGCTATAAAGGATGTCGGAATAATGCGCCTTGAACTCTTTATCGACAAAAGAGTCTTTTTGTATGGCCAAAGTGCTAAGGTCCAGTTGTGAGCGGATCTGTTTTGGGGCATAGGTATCAATAAACGGTCGTGCGGTGGTAATCCTGGAAAATGTTTCCCGGAAAAAAGCGTTGTGAGGATTTTTGAGGGGATTATTCTTTGGGGTATCCATGAAGTTAATATAATTCAGGTAAAAGGGGAGAGTGGGGAAGTATCGCGATTCATAGTTCCCTTTCTGAGTTTCTAGATATATTATTTTACTGGAACCATTTACACAAAAAAATATACACTCCCAAGCTGGTTACACTCCCCCGTGCAATGATACTCCCTTTCTCTTAGCGCCTCAGCGTCTCCGCGCGCAACCTCTCCCTTTGTCCTCCCTCTCTCTCTGCGCCTCAGCGTCTCCGCGCGCAACCTCTCCCTTTGTCCTCCCTCTCTCTCTTAGCGCCTCAGCGCCTCCGTGCGCAACTTCTCCCTTTCTCCTCCCTCTCTCTCAGCGCCTCAGCGCCTCCGTGCGTCACCTGTCCCTTTCTCCTCCCTCTCTCTCTTAGCGCCTCAGCGTCTCCGCGCGCACAACCTCTCCCTTTCTCCTCCCTCTCTCTCTTAGCGCCTCAGCGTCTCCGCGCGCAACCTCTCCCTTTCTCCTCCCTCTCTCTCTTAGCGCCTCAGCGTCTCCGTGCGCAACCTCTCCCTTTCTCCTCCCTCTCTCTCTTAGCGCCTCAGCGTCTCCGCGCGTCACCTCTCCCTTTCCCCTCTCCTTCCCTCGCCGCGCCTCTGCGTCCCAGGGAAAACCCCAAACTTCACTACCATAGGGAAATGGTCCGAAGATTGTATATGGTCAAGACAACGCGCTGAACCCTCCAGGGGCGCAAGTGAAGCACCGGAATAAAAAATATGATCGATAGCCTTACCCGATATGGGAAACCTCCCAAAACGCATATTTTCAAACTCAACCCGGCTCATCCCTGCATCCCTTGCCAGGCCCAGAAGAGAATCGGTGCGCTTTCGGCTCCAGGAGTTAAAGTCACCGCTTACGATGATCGGTCCACCATGCTGGGCAACGATGGTAAATACCTGTTTAAGTTGTTTCTTATAATCCTCTAACCCAAGTTTAAAGTTAAGTGCGTGAACATTCACCACCAGCAAAACCGGTCCTGATGGCCACAGTTTATAGGTTGAAAACAGCATCGACTTAGGGGTGTTTAAAAAGGGTTCAGTTGATGCTGAGATGAGGGCACGTTCACTGTGGGGCTTATACTTAGAAGCGGTAAGAACGCCCGAGTGGGTCTTGTGGTTTCGGGCATAGATATTTGGGGATGAGGCCCAGCTTAAAAAAAGCTCCTTTTCAAGCATCGCTATTAATGGCGGCGTAAGCAGTGCTTCCTGAAACACCATGAAGTCGGGGTTGAGGCATTGGACAAGGGTGCGCATATCACCTAAAAAGGAGGTGCGGTTTTGTTTGAAAATATTCCAGTTAAGAACAGAAAAAGTGTCATTTCGATCACCTTTTTCTGGTACTGGAACTCCGCATATAAGCGCTGCTTTATTGATAGCCGAAAATTTTATCCATCTTTTTAAGATTGAAGACACCATAGTTACAGGTTCTCTCCCCGTGAATTTCTGTTAATCTCTCAATCTGCTATTCCGATCTTTAGGTGGTAATATTTACCCTGAAGCTAAACATTTGGCCACTCTTTTATGGCGCTGTTCAGGTATCTCTTTTGCCTTAATTATAAGTATACTTTATAACACTTTTTTTGGGGAAAGGGGGAGAGGTGTGGGTAAAAAAAAAATTAGAAAAGGGGAGCATGTTGAATGGGATACACCGCGGGGAAAAACCGAAGGTGATGTGCAGGAGAAGGTGACCTCCCGAACACGCATAAAAAAGCATACGGTTGCTGCTTCAGAGCAAGATCCTCAATATAAGGTTAAAAGCAGCAAAACAGGAAAAGAGGCAATCCACCACCCAGAAGAACTTCGAAGGAAAAATCAGGGGGGAGGAGGTGGAAAAAAGCGCAAGTGATGGCCATTTTGGTCGCATCCGCCCTTTTATCATTCTGCGGGTATACGCCCTTTTGATGGCGTATACCTGCTGTTAGCAGCATTTACCGGCTGGGCTGTGTTGGTAACACTCTTTACTCCGTTCAATCGAGTAATTGGTTCAACTGTTCCCTTTGTATGGACATTGTTGCAAGCTCTTCATCGCTCATCTCTGAAAGTTCAGAGTGAACTCTGCTGGCTTGTCGTCTTCTGCCACCATCTCTGTGTACTTTTCCAAGCCTTAGAAGCAAAAGAGGGTTGCGGGAGTTTTGAAGATGGCTCCGGAGTACTCTGACTGCATCCCTGTATCTGTCGTTTAGTGAGAGCAGGGAAGCGTAGGTGTCGATTACGCTAACATCCGCAGCATTGATTAGGTAGGCCCGGTGCGCGGATTGCAGTGCCGCTTTGGAACTGACATTCTCCGAACTTCTCTGTGCTTTGGCCAATTGATTAAACACCGATGCCAGAACGGGTGATTCGGGCAGATGGTTTTCGATCTCTGATGCAGCACGTTTGTAGATTTCAATAGCCCGGTCGTACTCGTGGGCATTTCTCAGTTGATCGGCACACTCCAAAAGTATGTAGGGGTTTTTGGTTTCCTGAGCTATTTGTGTGTAGGTGTTAAGTGCCTGTGTTGTTTTCCCAAGGTGTAGTTTTGCCCGTGCCTTGAAAACCGTTAACTCTGCATCCTCTATACCCTGCTTTTCTATTGTGTGTATTACCCGCTGATACTCCTCGTTCATGAAGTAGGCATGAAAACGCGCTCTCAGTATGGCTGGGTTTTCCGGCTCATCCCGGGATAATTCATTCACAATTGCAAGTGCCGAATCTGCATTGTTTGTTCTTAAATAGAGCAGTGCTCTTTTGAAACGGATACCCCTGTCCTGAGGATAAGCTTCTTCCAGGATATCCTGGAGAATAAAACTTTCCTCATCTCTGCCAAGTCTGAAAGTGAGATCCTGTTGCAACTCAAGTGAAGCCCTGCTGGCAGCTCCCAAATTGTGCATTGAATAGAGCAGCTCCAGTGCATCTTCCGGTCGCTGTGAGGAAGATAGTATCTGTGCCTGTAACATTATAACAGAAGGGAATCTTTGGATGTTAACCGGAAGCAGCTCAAATGACTCAAGCGCATTTTCGGGGGTATCGTGCATGAGAAATTCATTAATTGATGCATATTCTATAACAGGGTTTCTTGGTAGCTGTTTACGGGCAGAGTCAAGCTTATCAAGGGCTTCTTCACTCTTTGAGCCGCTGGCGGCAAGAAGCATGGACTGTAAGAAGTGGCAGGTCCCTTCACGGGGGGAATCATCGCACAGTTTGCCTTTTAATTTCGTTAATTCTTTGGTGTTTTGATTGTAACGGTGAAGCACTGCAGATAAAAGGTTGATATTTTGTTCCAGAAGGCTGTTTGGATGTACGTAGTAGCGTCTTGCGAAATCGAGATGTTGCAAGGCTTTATCGGGACGTGATGTAAGCAGGTAAAGCCATGCACTGTTAAAATGTAATCTGGGTTTATTAAAATCTAAGGAGAGTGCTTCTTCAAAAAGCTCCACAGCTTCACTAATCCGCGCAGAGTGGCACAGAGAAAAGGCATAAAGAGAGTAGCCGTTTTCATCCAGTAATTGAGATTCCCGTGCGTTTTCAAGGAAGTGGTGAAGCGTATCGTATTGTCCTCTTATCATATAAACGCGGCCGATTGCATTAACCAGGGCTGGTTGAGGATTGCTCTGAAGAGCCCGGTTCCAGACTGTAACAGCAGAATCGCTGTGGCCTTTGTTTAAATAGATTTCGCCCCGTATAATATCCTGCTTACCCGGATCCTCTATCTCTTCAAGGAGTTTTAAACCGTATTCAATCTTCTCTCTCTGGTCCTGGTGTCTGGAAAGGGATGTAAGAAACAGAAGCAGTTCTCTGTTTTTCATTCCGCCGCTCCATGCTTCCCAGGCATAAAGCAGAGCTGATGTTCTGCTTCTGGTTGTGCGTGCCGCAGCCCAGTTATAGGCAGCTTTGTTCTCTTTTTCTGCTGCTGTTTGAAAATGTTTGTGTGCCCGTTCCAACTCTCCCTGTTGCAGGTAGTTCATTCCGGCTTCATACAGCTCCTCTGCGCTCATAGAGGAGAGATTGTTGCAGCTGTTTAACATGATGACAAACAATATTTGCAAAAGCAGAAGAAAAAACAGTTTCATACCAAAGCCCTCTTTATTATAGGTAATAACAAACGCATTGTCCAAAATGGCTACACCTTTTACCTTTTGCAAATATTGTACCTTTGGGTTCGTTTGTGTAGCACAAATAAATCGGTACAGATTATGCTCTTTTCATTTTTATTACTCATACAACAGAAAACCCGTTGGAAGAAACCGATGAAAAGCAGTAGAAAAGGAATTGGCATAGCACACCTGGGCCGCACCGAGTTATACAGTGCACTGGCATTACTATTCCTTGCGGCATATCAGGAGCATTTCCGGGTAATCGTTTCTACCTGGAATGAAGGGGGGAAGTGGCAGTATCTGGTTATCCCTTTTGTGGTGGTGATGGCTTTTTCTGCCATAAAGAGGGCCAGGGGTACCGTTAGGGCAGGGTCAAAAAAGGTGGCGCTGATAGTCACCGCTGCAGGACTTTTCCTTACGCTGCTTTCACGTCTTACTCTCATTACCCTGTTAATAGAGCTTGCACCCTTTTTTATGCTCGCTGCGCTACTCTTTCTCCTTGAAGGGAAAAGGAGGATGAAGTTTTTGCTCTGGCCCATTGGCTATTGTGTTCTTATTATAGTCATCGCGCCTGCGGTTTTGCCCTACCTTCAAGCACCGCTTCAGAGAATAGGGGCAGTTACTGCCCAAGCAGCTTTAATGATTTCAGGTTTGCAGGTACAACGGTTTGGCAATGAACTCCATCTGCCTTTAATTATTCTTGATGTAAACCCATGGTGTTCGGGGATCAATCAATTACTTTCTATCCTCGCCTTTTCATTACCATTTGCATTTCTGAAACTACAAAAGTTAAACACACGGTTACTACTTATAGCGGTATCGGTGGTTATATCGGTTGTGTTAAACACTATTCGCATAATCATCCTTGGATTCTGGAACTACGGTGCTGTAAGGGAGCATGTACATGGCCCGGGAGATCTGTTTCTTGCTCCCATTATCTATCCGGCAGCTATTGTCCTGTTATTCCTTTCGGCAAAGCTGATACAAAAGTTTGATAAAAATGAAAACGAAAGTTTCAATGATGTTATACCTGCAAATAATTACGGTGGTACCAAAAGGATCACTGTTGCCGCGTTTATTCTTTGTGTCGCACTGGTACTCTCATTCATTGGGGCTTCAGATGATTTCCAAAAGCCAAGCCATTTGATTTTAAAGGATGATATGCTTTACTGGAATGAATTGCCGTTAACATTATCGCACCGAGATGATACGAGTGGTTATGGTTATGTGCAGTTTGATTACGGAGATTCATCAGGTTTGGCACTGATTTATCAGTTTTTCCCTTCCCAAACTTTTTTTAACAGGATAGAAACCGATCTTTCAACTTCCATTCATATTGTGCCTTCATCACATACTATCGGTTTGTCTGATGGTCGGGAGGTGACGGTGAGTATGGTAGAGTACACTGAAGGGGATTCAAGTGTGCTAATAATGTATTGGTTTAAAAGCGGTGAGATGATAAGTGGAAAACCAGCGGCATTCAGGAACAGTATTTTTACAAGAATGGTTACTGAGAGAAAAAACAGTGCTTCACTTATACAGGTTAGGGCCAAAACATCCTCATCACTGGAGCAGAAACTGCTGCTAAAGAATCGAATGAGTGAATTTATACGAGAGAATTTGGGTGGGTAGTGGATGTTCACTTAAGAGGTTGATAAGACAGTGGGGGGGTGTGGCTCGGGATCATATATACATTTTTCAGTACAAATTCAGCTTTTCTATTCGTAGTATTGTATTTTACCACGTACATCAAATGATCACAAGGTGGGAAGGAATTCTTTGAAACGAAGGCGTTTTTTAGTCCTAAAGGTAGTAGTGCTTCTTCTTTTCTTGGCTGGAATCTACTCTTTAATTGAGCCCTATTGGTACCAGGAGAAGACGGTAGTGGTGCAAAACCAATCTATTCCTCAGGCTTTTGATGGTTTCAGGATCGTTTTTCTGGCAGATATACATTTTAACCGCTTTTTCACTCAGGAACGACTTCAGGGCATTGTAAATCGGGTTAACGCCCTGGACCCCGACTTGATTTTGCTGGGAGGTGATTATGCCGAAGGGGATCCCAAATATATTGACCTTTGTTTTGAGGTGCTTGCAGATTTAGAGGCTCCCTACGGGGTGTATGGGGTACTGGGTAATCACGAGCACTGGCTGGGGGCTGAGAAGAGCATACAAGCTATGGACGAAGCCGGTATACTATCCATCGACAACAACTCTTTTTGGATAGAGAAGGATGGTGAGAGGATAAAGGTAGGTGGAGTGGGTGATCTTTGTGAAGATGTACAAAAGCTTGAAAAAACTACCGGTGATGTAACAGAGGAGGATTTTGTGATTCTCGTTTCGCACAGCCCCGATTATGCCGAAATTATGGATAGGAGTAAAGTTGATCTGATGTTTGCAGGTCATACTCACGGAGGACAGATTACACTCTTTGGGCTTTATGCACCGAAGATACCATCCGATTATGGCCAAAAGTACAGAACCGGTGTGGTTACCCACGACGATCTGAAAGTGATCGTGTCAAACGGTATCGGTACAAACACCCTGCCAGTGCGCTTCTTTGCACGTCCGCAGATTAATGTGGCGATTTTAGACGCAATGCAGAGATAGAGAAAAGAAACGCAGATTGAGCGGATTGGGTGATTGCGCAGATTGGGAGAAATTTCTATCTGCGAAATCTTATAATCAGCGTACAACAAACTCCTCTATACATTTAATTATTGATTGTTACAAGGCACTCCCACTACATAAAAAAACAAATAGAGCAAATAAACGCTCCACATTTACCACCAACTACAAATACCAGCCAAACTCCTGATGACCCCATGCGGTTAACCACTCTTCAGCGGCATTTTCTGCTTTCCTCTTTGACTCGGTTGCGCTACCGGTCTCCCTGATTTATACTTTTAATATCATCAGTATTTACACATTTGCGTATGGTTTGATGCTGGTGAAAAAAGGTAGAGTCGCAGATTAGGAAAAGGGTCAGAATCGCAGATTGGGCAGATTAGGAAAAAGGTCAGAATCGCAGATTGGCGCAGATTAGGAAAAAGGTCAGAATCGCAGATTGGCGCAGATTAATTGATTTCGCTGATTCAGGATTTCAGAATCTGCGCCATCCCTAAATCAGTTAAATCTGCGATCCTGACTTGGGTTT